>NZ_CBFHHE010000001.1:0-151754 GCF_965655635.1 Nereida sp. | reverse complement strand
CATCAAAAACGGGTCGGGGTTCACGCCCAAAGACTGCACCATCTGGATGCCAATCGGGGCCGCCACTATGGTGGTTGCGGTATTGTTCAATACGTCAGACAGGGTCATGGTTACAATCATCAGTACCGTCAAAATGGCCCATGCGGGCAGGCCTGTTGTCAGATCAATGAAGCTGTCCGCGATCAATTCTGTGCCACCTGATGTCTCAAGAGCAGCACCAAGCGGGATCATTGAGCCAAGCAGGACCACCACGGGCCATTCGATATGGTCATAAACTTCGCGGACCGGGATTATTTTCAAGAAAACAAAACCGATCACCACGATCCCAAGGGCGATGGGCAGATAAATCCAGCCAAGAGAGGCAGCAATAACCGCAGCTGCGAAAAGTCCAATCGCCACCCAAACTTTATTATCTTGGGTTACGCTGAGGCCACGGTCCGCAAGGGGCAGACATCCAAGCCAATCAGTAACATCCGCCTCAGTTCCGTCAGGCAGCAACACCAGTAAGATATCACCGGGCTTAAGGGGGGTTTGGCGGATTTGGCTTTTGATTGCGCGGCCTTCGCGACTGATGCCCATCAAAATAGCCCGCCGTCGCCATGACATACCAACGGCCTGCGCGGTACGGCCGTTCAAACGTGACCCATCGGTCATAACTATCTCTATAACGTTTAGCCCAGCCCCATCAGCGCGCAGCAATTCTTCGCGGCGTTCATCTGCAAAATCCAACGAAAGGGCTGCACGGAATTCATCCAACGCCTCTGGGGAGGCTTCGATCACTAAGGCGTCCGCAGCTTTCAACGTGCGGGTTTTGGACAGCCCGCGCAGGCGTTTGCCATCGCGTATCAGCCCCAAAATTGCCACGTCGTTCTTCTCGGCCACCTCATCAAGCTCGGCCACGGTTTTGCCGATATGTTTGCGGTCCTCGGGCACAGTCAACTCAGCGATATATGAGGCAAACTCATCTGTGGTGTTGCTGCTATCACCTTTGCTGGGGATTAACCGCCACCCGATTAGCGCGATGAATGCCAAACCGGCGATGGCTGTGATCCCGCCGACAGGGGCGAAGTCGAACATCTTGAACGGCTCACCAAGGCTTTCTTCACGGATCGTTGCAATGATAATATTCGGGGGTGTCCCAATCAGCGTGGCCATGCCCCCAAGAATTGTAGCAAACGACAACGGCATCAGAGATAGCCCCGGCGCGCGGCCTGCTTTGCGCGCTGTTTGAATGTCGACAGGCATCAAAAGTGCCAGGGCCGCCACGTTGTTCATGAATGCTGATAACACCCCGCCGATGCCGCCCATCAACGCGATATGCCCGCCAAGTCCCCGTGTGGCGTCCACCAAAGTGCGGGTGATCAAGTAAACCGCGCCTGATCGACCAGACCTGCGGAAACGATCAAAACGAGTGCGACCACCAAAGCGGCTGGGTGCCCGAAGCCGCTGAACGCATCCTTTGTGGGCACAACGCCCAAAACCACCCCTATCATTAGGGCCGCAAACGCCACCAGATCATAGCGAAACCGCCCCCAAAGAAGCATGCCAAACACAGCACCGAAAAGAGTGAAAAGGATAATTTGATCAATCGTCATAAGGCACGCTCCGTTTGGGGCATGTGAAAGCAAGCCCCTGCCCATTGCAACCCGCTTTCACGCAGGGCTATAAGGCAGCAATACTAGATTAAAGAGGGAGGATGGCACATGGCTGGCCACTCAAAATGGGCGAATATTCAGCACCGCAAGGGCCGTCAGGATAAGCTGCGCTCCAAGCTGTTTTCCAAGCTCGCAAAAGAGATCACAGTGGCTGCCAAAATGGGCGACCCTGATCCAGACAACAACCCGCGCCTGCGTCTTGCGGTGAAAGAAGCCAAATCGCAATCGGTTCCCAAGGACGTAATTGATCGTGCGATCAAAAAATCCCAAGGTGGTGACGCGGAAAACTATGATGAGATCCGCTATGAAGGCTATGGCCCAGGTGGCGTCGCTGTGATCGTCGAGACGATGACCGACAACCGCAACCGCACGGCCAGCACCGTGCGTTCAACGTTCACCAAATCAGGTGGCAATTTGGGCGAGACCGGCAGTGTGGGCTTTATGTTCGACCGCAAAGGTGCGGTTAGCTACCCTGCATCCGTGGGCGATAACGACACGGTTATGATGGCGGCAATTGAAGCAGGTGCCGAAGATGTAGAGAGCGATGAAGAAGGCCACGTGGTCTATTGCGCCGACACAGATTTGCATGCGGTCTCACAGGCACTTGAGGCAGAGTTGGGCGAGTCAGACAGCACAAAACTGATCTGGAAACCCACCACGACGACTGAGCTTGATCTTGAAGGTATGCAAAAGCTAATGCGCCTGATCGAAGCACTTGAAGATGATGATGACGTGCAAACAGTCACTGCCAACTTCGAGGCCAGCGACGAGGTCATGGAGCAACTGGGGAGTGAGTAAACCCAGCTACTAGCTCTGTAAGGTTCCAATGTCGCGGCTCTGGGTCGCGGCATTTTTTATTTTGGATATTTTTAAACAAAAGAAGAAGAGGCTGTACCCATGGTGAACGGTGCGTTTTTCGCGGGCTATGGTGTTGCTTTGTCATTGATCGTGGCGATTGGCGCGCAAAACGCTTTAGTGTTGCGCTATGGTGTGCGCCGTGAGCATGTCCTGCCACTTGTGCTGTTCTGCGCAACTTCAGATGCCATCTTGATCACAGCAGGTGTCATGGGATTTACGGCCATGACGAATGCGGTACCATGGGTTGAGCCGCTTTTTACATATGGCGGTGCGGCGTTCTTGATCGCCTATGGCGCGCGTAGTTTTGTGTCCGCCTATAAAGGTGGGCAAGCGCTGGTGCCCTCTGAAGGGCAACGCACCCCACTGATCGGAGCTTTGGCTGCGGTGGCAGCCATCACATGGCTAAACCCGCATGTGTATCTTGATACGGTCATCCTGATCGGATCGGTGTCGGCGGAATGTGATGATAAAATGGCTTTTGGTATTGGGGCAATTTTGGCCAGCTTTTCGTTTTTCTTCACCCTCGGCTATGGCGCGCGGTTACTGACGCCTTTCTTTGCCAGGCCGCGCAGTTGGCAAATCTTAGATGCCGGTGTGGGGCTGTTGATGTGGGCGATTGCGCTGAAGTTGTTGCTGCCATGACCCAACCTTCTGCGCGCCGAGGTATTTTCTGGATGGTCGTCACGGGTGTAATGTTCGTGACAGTCACGGCATTGGTCAAATATACGGATGGCCGCGTGCCCGCCGCGCAAAGCGCGTTTTTGCGGTATCTACTTGGGTTGGTGTTCCTGATCCCAATGATCAAACCCATCTTTGATGCGCATTTGACCAAGCGCCAGTTGGTCCTGTTCTCGGCACGCGGGTTTGTACACACGCTTGCGGTGATCTGTTGGTTTTATGCGATGACGCGCATCCCCTTGGCCGAGGTCACAGCGATGAATTACCTAGGCCCTGTTTATGTCACCATCGGTGCAGCGCTGTTTTTGGGTGAAAAGCTTGCCTTGCCGCGCATCGCTGCGATTATCTGTGCGCTGATTGGCGCGCTGATCATTCTACGCCCCGGATTTCGGGAAGTTGATATCGGTCATATCGCAATGCTGTTTACGGCTTTTGGTTTTGGTGCGGGATATCTTTTGGCCAAACAACTCAGCGGACAGCTTGGACCGGCGGTGATTGTTGGCATGCTCTCGATAACGGTGACAATTGGCCTTGCGCCTTTTGCCTATGCAGTCTGGGTGCCGGTCAGTTTCCACGACACCGTTATCTTGTTTGGCGTTGCGTGTTTTGCCACCGCTGGCCACTACACCATGACACTTGCATTCGCGGCGGCTCCGGTCACCGTGACTCAGCCCGCCACGTTCCTGCAGCTTGTCTGGGCAACGCTTCTGGGGGTTGTGGTTTTTGGCGAACCTGTTGATGCTTGGGTCGTTTTTGGCGGGCTGGTCATTGTCGCATCCGTCATATTTATCACGTGGCGCGAGGCGCAGAAAAAGCGTGCCGTCACGCCAGTTACTCATGAAACGAAGGTATAAATAATGAAGCCGAATATCCTAATTCTTATGGTTGATCAGTTGAACGGCACACTCTTTCCCGATGGTCCCGCAGAGTGGCTTCATGCACCGAACCTCAAAAAGCTTGCGGCGCGTTCAACACGTTTCAAAAACGCCTACACGGCAAGCCCGCTTTGCGCGCCGGGCCGCGCTGCGTTTATGTCGGGGCAGCTGCCTTCCGCCACAGGTGTCTACGACAACGCGGCCGAGTTTCCGTCAAGTGTGCCAACTTATGCCCACCATCTGCGCCGCGCTGGCTACCGGACCTGCCTGTCAGGCAAGATGCACTTTGTTGGCCCAGATCAGATGCACGGCTTTGAGGAACGTCTGACTACAGACATTTATCCCGCTGATTTCGGTTGGACCCCCGATTACCGCAAACCTGGTGAGCGCATTGATTGGTGGTATCACAACATGGGCTCTGTGACCGGCGCCGGCGTGGCTGAAACATCCAACCAAATGGAATATGATGACGAGGTCGCCTATAATGCAAAGACCAAGCTTTACGAGTTTTCCCGTGGGCTTGATGAGCGTCCGTGGTGCATGACGGTCAGCTTCACGCACCCCCATGACCCTTATGTGGCGCGCAAGAAATATTGGGACCTTTATGAGGATTGTGAGCATCTTGAACCGGAGATTCCGGCGATGGATTACAAAGATCACGATACCCATTCTAAGCGTATTTTTGATGCGAACGATTGGCGCAGTTTTGACATCACGAAAGAAGATATCCGCCGCTCGCGCCAAGCGTATTTTGCCAACATCTCATACCTTGATGACAAAGTTGGTGAGCTGCTTCAGGTGCTTGAAGATACCCGCCAAGAAGCGATCATCGTCTTCGTTTCAGACCACGGTGATATGCTTGGCGAGCGTGGGTTGTGGTTCAAAATGTCGTTCTATGAAGGATCGTCGCGGGTGCCTATGATGATCTGTGCGCCGCAAATGGAAGCTGGCCTTCACGAAACCCCGGTTAGCAACATCGACGTATGCCCGACCTTATGTGATCTGGCAGGTGTCAGCATGGATGAGGTCATGCCATGGACCGCGGGACAGTCACTTGTTCCTATGGGGCAGGGCGTTGAGCGAACCGAGCCTGTGGCAATGGAATACGCCGCCGAGGCCTCTTACGCGCCACTTGTCTCGCTGCGCTATGGCCCGTGGAAATACAACCGCTGCACGCTTGATGCGGATCAGCTATTCAACCTTGACGATGACCCGCACGAACTGACGAACTTGGCGGAAGACCCCGCGCATCAAGGCAGGTTGCAAACCCTGCGCGCCAAGTCAGAAGCCCGTTGGGACCTTGCCCGTTTTGACGCAGATGTGCGCCACTCACAGGCCAAACGGTGGGTGGTTTACGAGGCGCTTCGCAACGGCGATTACTACCCTTGGGACTATCAACCGCTCAAGCGCGCGTCCGAGCAATACATGCGCAATCATATGGATTTAAACGTGCTGGAAGAAAACAAACGCTTCCCGCGCGGCGAGTAAGGAGAGCATCATGCAAACCCAACCCAAGGCGAGCCATTTTGTGGATGGCAAATACCTCGAAGATACTGCTGGCACGTCGATCGACGTGATTTACCCCGCTACTGGTGAAGTGGTGGCCACGGTTCATTCGGCCACGGATGCAGTGATCGAAGCGGCGGTGCAAAGCGGTCTGCGGGCGCAAAAAGAGTGGGCCGCGATGACCGGCACAGAGCGTGGCCGCGTGCTGCGACGGGCCGCTGACATCATGCGTGCGCGAAACCATGATCTGTCCGTCCTAGAGACTTATGACACGGGCAAACCCTATTCAGAAACCTCTGTCGCGGATGCCACGTCTGGCGCGGACGCGCTTGAGTATTTCGGCGGGCTGGCAGGCTCATTAACAGGCGAGCACATCCAGCTGGGCGATGATTTCGTCTACACCGTGCGTGAGCCCTTGGGACTTTGCGTTGGCATCGGCGCGTGGAACTACCCCACACAGATTGCGTGCTGGAAAGGCGCGCCCGCACTGGCCTGCGGCAATGCGATGATTTTCAAACCATCCGAAACCACACCGCTTTGTGCGCTGAAAATTGCGGAAATCATGATGGAAGCGGGCGCCCCTGCGGGCCTTTACAACGTGGTCCAAGGCTTGGGCGATGTGGGGGCAAAACTGGCGGGCGAACCGCGCGTCAACAAAGTATCGCTGACGGGTTCTGTACCGACGGGGCGCAAGGTCTACGCGGCCGCTGCGGCGCAGATGAAGCACGTCACGATGGAGCTTGGGGGCAAATCACCCATGATCGTTTTTGAAGACGCTGATATTGAAAACGCCGTAAGTGGCGCAATTTTGGGTAATTTCTATTCCTCGGGTCAGGTGTGCTCGAACGGCACGCGTGTCTTCGTGCATGCAGACATTCTTGAGCGGTTTCTTGAGCGGCTCTGCGCGCGCCTTGATACGGCAATCATCGGTGATCCGATGGACCCTGAAACAACTTTCGGCCCCATGGTCAGCGCCGCGCAGATGGAGATCGTCAAAAGCTTCATCGCCAAGGGCGAGGCCGAGGGCGCGCGTCTGGTCTACGGTGGTAAACAGCTGGCCCAAGACGGGTTCTACCTTCAGCCGACTGTGTTCGCGGACGTAACAGATGACATGACAATTGCCCGTGATGAAATTTTCGGCCCCGTGATGTCTGTGTTGTCATTCACCTCAGAAGACGAAGTGCTGGCCCGCGCAAATGACACGGAATTTGGGCTGGCCGCAGGGGTGTTCACCAAAGACATTACTCGCGCGCACCGCGTGGTGAAGGGCTTTGAGGCGGGCACGTGCTATATCAATACCTACAACCTTGCCCCTGTTGAGGCCCCCTTTGGCGGTGCGAAAGCGTCCGGTGTGGGCCGCGAAAACTCGAAAGAGGCGATCAATCACTACTCGGAAGTAAAGACCGTCTACGTGGCAATGGGGGACGTTGAGGCCCCGTTTTAAACGGTTAACCTTTCGCCCGATTTGACTTGCGCCACGGCGCGTTGGGGCACATCTTAACCAAATCGTAAGATGTGCCTTTTTCCTTTTTCTGACCCTCTTTTCAGCAACACTTGCTGCCGCTGACCAGTCAGGTGTTATCCGTGTGATTGATGGCGACACCTTTGATGTGGGCGGTGAACGTGTGCGGCTGCATGGTGTTGATGCTGTCGAAGTAGGCTAAACTTGCCGCTCTGCGCAGGGCGTGCGGTGGGACTGCGGCAGCTATGTCCAAGACGAAGTGCGCGCCCGTTACCAAGGCCAGCGCGCAACCTGCAAAATCCGTGACGTGGACCGGTATGGCAGGATCGTGGCCAAATGTTTTGTAGCGGGCCGCGACGTGGGCGCAGAACTTGTGGCTGATGGATTGGCGCTGGCCTACGTGAAATACTCGCGCGATTACGTCACCCTTGAAAAATCGGCTTCCGTACAAAACCGCGGGCTTTGGTCAAGCACCTACGAACGTCACGCCGTGGCGCGCCAGCAAGCGGCCCGTGGCCGTGACGCACCGGACCCAAGCTGTGCACTCAAAGGCAACATCTCAAAGAACGGCCGTATCTATCATATGCCCAGTGACCGGTTTTATGCGCGCACGGGCATCAATGAGAACCGCGGAGAGCGGTGGTTTTGCTCCGCATCCGAAGCGCAGCGCGCAGGTTGGCGGCGTGCGGGGCAATGACGGTCGGTTACGGGTCCAACGTATAAGGCAGGATTTCACGACTATTGGGGTCCGCGTTCAAACTACGCTCAAGGGGCGGAACGGATCGTTGGTGGCAATTTGATCGCTCACAAATGCGGCACGACACGCCGATTGGTTCAAAAACATGGGGCCCCGAAATATCCATTCCGTCGGCGTAAATGATTTGCGGGGCGTGCTGCACCTCGCAGCCAAGGGCAATGGCATAGCGGCGCGTTGGTGCATCAAAAGCACCACCTGATTTGCTGACGTCGCGGGCAATGCTGATATAGCGATGCCCATCGGGGGTTTCGGCCAGTTGGCGCAAGAAACGCCCCGGTGTTTCAAAAGCGCGGTGGACATTCCAAAGCGGGCAGGCCCCGCCGAAACGGGCAAATTGCAACCTTGTAGAGGAGTGACGTTTGGTGATCGTGCCCGCCGGATCAACGCGTACAAAGAAGAACGGAATCCCCTTGGCCCCAGGCCGCTGTAGGGTGGAAAGCCGGTGTGCGACCTGCTCGATTGACGCGCCGAAATGCGCAGCCAACCGTTCAAGATCATGGCGAGTACTGCGCGCTACATCCAAAAACTCGCCGTAGGGCATCATCGCAGCACCGGCGAAATAGTTAGCCAAACCAATCTTGGCGATGTCGCGCGCTTCAGTCGTTTGAAAGCGGGCCAGATCAAGGGTCGCCTCAAGCAGCTTGTCGTGGGTGAGCAACGCAATTTGCACCAGTGCTTGAAAGCGGTAAGTGGCGGGGCTGGCGCGTTCCGAAATGCGCAAAAAGCGCGTGGCCGGATCATAGCGCCGCAACGGGCCTGTGTCCGTGCGCAGCAACATTACACCGATCTCGTCAAATGCCTCATCTAGGGTCAGCTTACGCAACGCAAAGTTTTCAGCGGCCACATCGACTGCGTCAATGTAGTTATCGCAATAGTGAAAAAAGTCGCGCACTTCTTCCCAAGGCGACAGGCGTAGCCCCGTGCCATCGCGCCCAAGGGCCTCGTCGAGCGAGGCAAGCCTGTCGTGTACTTCGCGGTAGGCTTTATGCAAATCCAGAAACGACTTAGCAAAAGCCGGTGCGTTTGAGCTGATCAATTGAAGGTCGGGCAGGGGGACTTGATCGGGGAAAACAGGATCGGCCAAGGCTTCGCGGATATCAGTGACCATCCGCTCGGCCTCGCCCATGGATAGGCCGCGCACGTCATATCCAAACTCTGACGCCAGTGCCAAGACAACCCCCGTCGCAAGGGGACGGTTGTTGTTTTCCATCTGGTTTAGATAGCTCAAGGATACGCCCAACCGCTCGGCGAAAAGCTTTTGGGTTAGCCCGTGTTTGGTTCGGATGTCGCGTAGCTTTACGCCAGCGTAGAGTTTTTGCTGTGCCATCCCGAAATATTTGCAAATACGCTGCGGTTAATCAATGGGTTTGCAAAGTTACGCTTGGCGGGCCAATTGGCGCTCTCTGTGGATTGTGTGCAGGATGCACGCCAGTGCGGCGAAAGACGTCAGCATCATGATCCATAACAGTGGCCACGCGCCGGTCTCTTCATTCAGCATGATGCCTGCCAGGGCCGACAACGCAGCGCCCCCACCGATCATGATGGCGCTTCCCAGACCTGATGCGGTGCCCGCGAGTTGTGGGCGCACGCTTAGCATGCCCGCAGTGGCATTGGGGATGACCATGCCGTTGCCCAATCCCACGGTCGTCATGAAGCCGAAAAAGACCAATTCCGTTTGGATGCCGGCCATAAATGTCAGGAACAAAAGTGTCATCCCAACAGTGATCAAAATCGCGCCCACAAGCACCATCATGTTCACGCCGACGCGGGCTGCGTACTTGCCTGTGATCCAATTGCCCGCAAAATATCCCAACGCTGGCGCGCCAAACAGAAAGCCAAGCATCGCTGGATCAAGGTCAAAAAGGGTCGTTCCCACAAACGGCGCGCCACCGAGGTAGGCGAAAAACGCGCCCGATGCGAAGGCAGATGCAAGGCAGTAGCCCCAGAAGCGTTGTGAGAGTAGCAAGTGCGGATAGTCACGAATTTGGGCGCGAAAACTTTGGCCTGCGCCCAGACGGTCTGCGGGAAGTGTTTCTCCCAAATCCACGTAGACGGCGTAAAGCATCGCCACACCAAGCCCGAGGAGCAGCCAGAAATTTGCCTGCCATCCAAACGCTTGATCCAGCACGCCACCGATGCCGGGGCCAATCATCGGCACGATCGACATGCCCATGGTCACATATCCGATCATGCTGGCAGCTTGATCCGTGGGCACCATGTCGCGGACAACGGCGCGCGACAGCACGAGCCCTACGGCCATCACCGCTTGTGCCATGCGCGCGGCCAGAAACCATTCGGTCGTTGGGGCCACAAGCGTGCCAACCGTCGCCAGGCAAAAAAGAGAAAGCCCCCACAGCAGCACGGGCCGGCGGCCGTATCTGTCGGACAGCGGTCCAATAACGATCTGCAGTGCGGCGCTTACCGCAAGATAAAGCGCAACGGACAGCTGCATCACTGCGTAGTCCGCCCCGAAGTGTGCCGTCATTGTGGGCAGCGAGGGTAGAAAGATGTTCATCGTCAGTGCAGAGATGCCTGCGAGCGAGATTAGGGTTGCGATGTGGGGAGCCGTACGCGCTGGCTGCATGGTAAACTTCATGACTTTGCTTTAGCGGGTTTGGGGCGGCAAGGGGAAGCGGTTTCGTATGTTTGCAATTTCGCAATTGGCATATGCTACTATATGCAAACTACGCAGCTTGGCGAAATAAGCCTTCTGTTGGGGCTCGGTTAAGCCTATGGTCAGCGCAACTTTGTGCAGTCGCAGCATTTGTGACACTCCATGCGTTGATAAAGGGGACACCCGATGAAAGATATTCTGAGTGAACTTGAGGCCCGCCGTGACGAGGCCAGCATGGGAGGTGGCGAGCGCCGTGTCGCCGCGCAGCACTCCAAAGGCAAGCTAACCGCGCGTGAGCGTATTGACCTGTTGCTTGATGAAGGCAGTTTCGAAGAGTTCGATATGTTCGTGGCGCACCGCTGCACCGAATTTGGCATGGAAAAAACCAAGCATCCGGGTGATGGCGTAATCACCGGTTGGGGCACGATCAATGGCCGCATGGTCTATGTGTTCTCGCAGGATTTCACGGTTTTGGGTGGCTCGGTCTCGGAAACTCACGCCAAGAAAATCTGTAAGATCATGGATATGGCCGTGCAAAATGGCGCACCCGTGATTGGCCTGAACGACAGTGGCGGCGCGCGCATCCAAGAGGGTGTCGACAGCCTTGCTGCCTACGGCGAGGTGTTCCAGCGTAACATTATGGCCAGCGGCGTTGTCCCGCAAATCAGTGTGATCATGGGGCCGTGCGCAGGTGGTGCTGTTTACAGCCCTGCGATGACTGACTTCATCTTTATGGTCAAAGACACCAGCTACATGTTTGTAACCGGTCCCGATGTTGTGAAAACTGTCACGAACGAAGTGGTCACTGCAGAAGAGCTGGGCGGTGCGTCGACGCACACGCGTAAATCGAGTGTTGCGGATGCGGCATTTGAGAACGACGTCGAAGCGCTAACCGAAGTGCGCCGTCTGGTGGATTTGCTGCCGCTGAACAACAAAGAAAAGCCGCCGGTTCGCCCGTTTTATGATGATGTGCAGCGCATTGATGACAGCCTCAGGACGCTGATCCCTGACAATCCGAACACGCCTTATGATATGAAAGAGCTGATCACCAAGCTGGCGGATGAGGGTGATTTCTACGAAATCCAAGAGGATTTCGCCAAGAACATCATCACCGGTTTTGTGCGTCTTGAAGGCTCAACCGTGGGTGTTGTGGCCAACCAGCCGATGGTTCTGGCGGGGTGTGTAGACATTGATAGCTCGCGTAAGGCGGCCCGTTTTGTGCGCTTCTGTGATGCGTTTGAAATTCCGATTTTGACACTTGTTGACGTGCCGGGCTTCTTGCCGGGGACCAGTCAGGAGTACGGTGGCGTCATCAAGCATGGTGCAAAGCTGCTCTTTGCCTACGGCGAGGCGACTGTGCCGAAAGTAACAGTGATCACGCGCAAGGCCTACGGCGGTGCCTATGATGTGATGTCGTCCAAACACCTGCGCGGCGACATTAACTATGCATGGCCCACAGCCGAGATTGCTGTGATGGGTGCCAAGGGTGCGACAGAAATTCTGTATCGTTCTGAATTGGGTGACGCGGATAAGATTGCTGCGCGCACAGCGGAATATGAAGACCGTTTTGCCAACCCGTTCGTGGCCGCCGAGAAGGGCTTCATTGACGAGGTCATCATGCCCCAGTCAACACGCCGCCGCGTGTGCCGTGCGTTTGCGTCCCTGCGTGGCAAACAGTTAAGCAACCCTTGGAAAAAGCACGATAACATTCCGCTATGATCCGAGCTTGTCTGCCATATCTGATCGGCGCTGCGCTGCTGCCATCGTTTGCTTTCGCGATGGCGGATGTGGCGGACTTAGCGTTGCCGTCCGGGCAAACCGTGCAGATGCATGAGGTTTTGACCCAAGAGGATGTGGTGCGGTTCCGTCTGATTGCCCCAGAGATTACACGCGACGCCGGCGGTCTGAAATATGCGGATGTTGAGTTGGATTTTCAGCAACTCTGCGAGGGATATGCGCTTCATTGGCTTGATGAGAAAGCGCTGCGTCCCGAGCAGATTGTGATCTCCCTTGCGGATCGTGTTGTGCCGTTTGGGGCTGCGGACGCAAGTGCGACGCAGTTCTTTGAGGCGTTCTCACGTGATGGTGCGCGCTGTGTTTGGGAGCAATTCTGATGCGGTCCTGTGCAAGTACTCTTGATACGTGCCTACGCCCAACCTGTGACCAATTTGCAGCGGGATTTCACGCGATTTTGCAAATGAAGTATCTTTTGATCTCTGGGGTGGCTATGGTTTTGGATATGTCTGCATGGGCAGGCTTTAACACGTACGCAGTGTGCTGGCGAAACGCTGGTACAGATGCATTGGACACTGGGAGTATTTCATGTCGCAAACACTTAAACTCGTCGCCGTTCTTGGGGTTACTGCATTCTTGGCAGCATGTGCTGGCAAGCAAGCGGATGATGTTGTCATCATCGAGCAAGAGCCGATCAGCCAAGAGCCTGCTTTCACAGGCAAATACAAGTAATTACTCATGCGGGATGGCGGTTACGCCCTCCCGCTTCCATGCAGCATCTTATCTAGGGGGTGCGGTATGTTGAAACACCGTGGCTTTCCGGGCCGTTTACCTGGGACTGATTTCCAATTTGTCATTCGCCGTCCCGCAAAAGCAGGGCCAACCAAGCTTGTCTCGCGTGAGCGGTTTCGCGACCGCCGTCCGCCCGATAAGCGTGCAGACGAAGGCTTTATTCGCGCCCTTTGGGAGCATTTCGGCGATCAACCTTTTGAGCGCGGCAATCTTGATGCGGGTCGCCTAAGCTGGTTTTTCGAGCGTGAGGTGATCCCTGCGGAAGACCCGTTTGATCCTGAAAGTTACGAGGCGATGTTGGTGATTGATGTCGCCCGCGCGCAGGCTTCGTTTCCCGAGGTGATTGTGTGATGCGCTCTTTTGCTATTGAATTTCTGACATTTAAGACCGGTGCTGCCTCTGGGTTAGCCCATGAAAGGACACCCGATGTTTAAAAAGATCCTGATCGCAAACCGCGGTGAAATTGCATGTCGTGTTATCAAGACCGCACGCAAAATGGGCATTGCGACTGCCGCTATTTATTCTGACGCCGACCGCAATGCGCTGCACGTGAAGATGGCCGATGAGGCGGTTCACATCGGTCCTGCGCCCGCCAATCAGTCCTACATCGTGATCGACAAGGTGATGGATGCAATTCGCCAAACGGGCGCGGAAGCGGTTCATCCGGGATACGGCTTTTTGTCCGAGAACAAACTTTTCGCCGAGGCGCTTGCGGCAGAGGGTGTTGCGTTTATCGGACCGCCTGCTGGCGCGATTGAGGCCATGGGCGACAAGATCACATCCAAAAAGCTGGCCCAAGAAGCAAACGTATCGACTGTGCCGGGGTACATGGGGCTGATCGAGGACGCGGATGACGCGGTCAAAATCTCAAACCAAGTGGGCTATCCTGTTATGATCAAGGCCTCTGCCGGCGGCGGCGGTAAGGGGATGCGTATTGCATGGAATGACACCGAAGCCCGTGAGGGGTTCCAGTCGTCCAAGAATGAGGCGGCCAACAGTTTTGGCGATGACCGCATTTTCATCGAGAAATTCGTGACACAGCCGCGCCATATCGAAATTCAGGTGCTGGCGGATGCGCATGGAAACACGCTTTATTTGGGCGAGCGCGAGTGTTCTATTCAGCGCCGTAACCAAAAAGTCATCGAAGAAGCGCCTTCGCCCTTTTTGGATGAGGCGACCCGCAAAGCCATGGGCGAGCAGTCCTGCGCCTTGGCCGCTGCGGTGGGCTATACGTCCGCTGGTACAGTTGAGTTTATCGTAGACGGCGACCGCAACTTCTACTTCCTCGAGATGAACACACGCCTTCAGGTGGAACACCCTGTGACCGAATTGATCACCGGTGTTGATTTGGTTGAGCAGATGATCCGCGTGGCATACGGCGAGGCACTGGCGCTGAAGCAAGAGGACATCAAATTGAACGGCTGGGCGATGGAAAGTCGCCTTTATGCGGAAGATCCGTATCGCAACTTCCTGCCGTCAATTGGACGTTTGCAAACCTATCGCCCGCCGCTTGAAGTGGCCGAGGAAACCCGTGTTGTGCGCAATGACACTGGTGTTTTTGAGGGCGGTGAAATCAGCATGTATTACGACCCGATGATCGCAAAGCTGTGCACATGGGGCCCTGATCGTGCGACCGCAATTGAGCATATGCGCAACGCGCTTGACGGCTTTGAAATGGAGGGGATTGGTCACAACCTGCCGTTCCTTGCAGCAGTTTATGACCACGAAAAATTCACAAGCGGCAACATCACGACGGCCTTCATTGAGGAAGAATATCCTGACGGTTTCGAAGGTGTGACCCTTGCCGAAGCTGACCTTAAACGCCTCGCGGCGTCGGCGGCGGCGATGTACCGTGTTGCCGAAATTCGCCGTACGCGTGTTTCAGGCCGCATGGACAATCACGAGCGTAAAGTCGGCCTAGACTGGGTCGTCATGACGGGCGGGACAGAAATGCCTGTGCACATCGATGCAGACCAAGCTGGCGCCAGTGTACGTTTTGATGATGGCAGCACGCACCGTATTGAAAGCACATGGACCCCTGGCGATACGCTTGCAGAAGTCTTCGTCGACGGTGCGCCGATGCTGATCAAGATGAACAAAGTGACCGCAGGTTTCTGCATGCGGTGGCGTGGTGCTGAGGTTATCTTGAAATGCTACACCCCGCGCCAGGCCGAGCTTGCCCGATTGATGCCTGAAAAAGTGGCGCCTGACACGTCGAAGCTGCTGCTGTGCCCGATGCCAGGATTGATTGTGAAAGTGGATGTGGCTGTTGGCGATGAAGTGCAAGAAGGCCAGGCCTTGTGCACCGTGGAGGCGATGAAGATGGAGAACATCTTGCGCGCCGAAAAGACCACGAAGATTACCAAAATCAACGCTGCCGCGGGTGACAATCTGGCGGTTGATGACATCATCATGGAGTTTGAATAACCCAAATGTCTGCGCAACGGCTGTATCATAACATGCCGTATTCGGTGGTTGCTTTCGTGGCGCTGGTGCCCGTTGCTGCAGTCTGGGTTTTTCTGATCGGTGGGGGAATTTTGCGCGCCGGTGGTGTATTTGAATACCCCCTTGATGACGTCTACATCCACCTTGCCATGGCCGAGCAGATTGCGCGCGGTGGTTACGGCGTGAACGTAAATGAGGCGGCCAGTGCGGCCTCATCGCCTCTCTATCCCTTTCTTCTGGCGCCGTTTGCCCAAGATAGCATCGGGCGGATGGTGCCGTTTGCGCTTAATCTGATTGTGATGGTTGGTGCGGTTTTGGTTTGGGCGCTGATCTGTTGGCGGGCATTGCCTGAAGACAATGCAGGACGCGCGTGGGTGTTGATCGGCGCGGGGCTGGCACCTGCGGGTTTGAACCTTGCAGGCGCTACAATGACAGCGATGGAACACACCCCCCACATTGCGGCAACGTTGATGATTGTGGCCGGTTTGCAAAAATGGGCGCAGGGGCGCGGTGTGTCGTGGATGTTGGTGGCGGGTATTTTGCTTGCGCCGGCGTTGCGCCTTGAGGGGCTTGCCTTGGCGCTTGCCGCAGCAGTTGTGATTGGCGTTGAGCGGCCAAAGCGGGGTGCGATATTGGGTGCGGTGGCTCTTTTGCCGATTGCAGTATTCATGGTGTTCTCAAGCAGCCTGGGGCTTGAAGCCCTACCAAGCTCAGTGGTTTCAAAGCTAAGTGATGGGATCAGCCCAAGTGGCGGGGCTGTAGCGCAACTTTTCGGCGGTGTGGCGCAAAACCTTAACCAAACGGGCGGGTTGTTTTTGGCTGTGCTAAGCGGTTTGCTGTTGCTGTCAGCACGCGGCGTGTCTGGGCGGATGCGTAGTGCGGCTTTGGCTATTTTAGCGGCGGGGTTTGCCCAAGATTTTGCGAGAACTCCCGTGGCGGTAAATAACTTAGGTCGCGTGGCATGGGGCAACGAGAATTATGTGTTGGATCTATGGGGCCTCGCCAATGCGCAGGCCCGTGCGAAGCGCCTGAACCAACCGCAAGTTGGCTGGGCGGGCGAGTTGGTACGCGCGCAGAATGTTCCGCTGGTTATGGTCTATGATCACTGGATTGATGAGGGGCTGGGCGATGATTGGACGCGGCTTGGTGCTTTGCGCATGCAAAACCCAGCTGGTTTTTTGGGCGGCGCAGAGGTGCAGTTTTATGCAGCTGATCCCGCGTCTATACGGTCGCTAAACGCGGCGCTTCGTTTGTGGGAAAAAGGATTGCCGCGGGACGCGGTCTTCGAATTTTCGAAGGAGGGCGTATGAGTTATTCCGCCGTCAGACCTTCGCGGATTTCACGCTTGCGTACGGGCATTTTATCGATGGTCCGTGACAGTTCGCGTACGTCCCACGGAAACGGTTTGCGCAGTTTGATGCCACCGTCTTTGCCGATCAACGCCAGCATAAATCCGCGTGGTCGCAGCTTTTTGCGCAGCGCAGAGTTAGCAGAGGGCGCTGTATCCACCATCACAACCACGTCGCGCTCGGCCAGATCATCTGCGCGGGCGGCAAGCAGCTCCATTTGCTCGATGAAACGCGGGTCATTCGGGCTGTCGGCGAAGACAACAATGGGCCGTGCGAGCCATTTGAAATCATCAAGGGTAACTGCGTCTGTGGACAGTATCACCGCCCGATCAGCGCGCCATTCATCCACTGGCGACAGCGCGGGTGACAAGGGGGTGTCAGCCGCAAGGGCCGGACCACAACTGATAAATGCGCCAAGCGCGAATGCCAAAACTCGTTTCATACCCAATGATATAATCACCAATTTCCCGTTGCACAGCCCAAGGAGGCTCAGATGACGAAAAAGACCGAAAACAAAACCGAATGGACTGAATTGGCCAACAAAGAACTGCGTGGCCGTCCGCTTGATGATCTGAAGTGGCAGACGCCCGAAGGTATCGAAGTGCAGCCGGTTTACACAAGTGATGACGCCGAAGGGCTTGAGCATATGGGCGGCATGCCCGGGAGCGCGCCGTTTACGCGCGGGCCGCGTGCCACGATGTACACAGGCCGTCCCTGGACGATCCGGCAGTATGCGGGCTTCTCCACCGCGGAAGAAAGTAACGCCTTCTACCGCAAAGCACTTGATGCGGGGCAGCAGGGCGTCTCGGTTGCGTTCGATCTGGCAACGCACCGCGGGTACGACAGCGATCATGAACGTGTTGAGGGCGACGTCGGCAAGGCCGGTGTGGCGATTGACAGTGTTGAAGACATGAAAACGCTGTTTGATGGCATCCCGCTTGATAAAATCTCGGTCTCTATGACGATGAACGGCGCGGTTATTCCTGTGTTGGCAAGTTTCATTGTGGCGGGCCAAGAGCAGGGCGTGCCCACCGAGCAGTTGTCCGGAACCATTCAGAACGACATTCTCAAAGAGTTCATGGTGCGCAACACCTACATCTATCCGCCGGAGCCTTCGATGCGGATTGTAGCGGACATCATCGAGTTCACCAGCACCGATATGCCCAAGTTCAACTCGATCTCGATCAGCGGGTACCACATGCAAGAGGCGGGTGCGAACCTTGTGCAGGAGTTGGCGTTTACGCTGGCTGACGGGCGTGAGTATGTACGCACGGCCATAGCTAAGGGGCTTGATGTTGATGCGTTTGCAGGGCGGCTTTCGTTCTTTTTCGCTATCGGGATGAACTTCTTTATGGAAGCAGCAAAGCTACGGGCAGCACGCTTCCTTTGGCACCGCATCATGGAAGAGTTCGAGCCCAAAAAGCCAGGCTCACTGATGCTGCGTACACACTGTCAGACCTCTGGCGTGTCACTGCAAGAGCAAGACCCCTATAACAACATCGTTCGCACGGCCTACGAGGCGATGTCGGCGGTGTTGGGCGGCACGCAGTCTTTGCATACCAACTCATTTGATGAGGCGATTGCGCTGCCGACAGAGTTCAGCTCGCGGATTGCGCGCAATACCCAGCTTATCTTGCAAAACGAAACTGGTGTCACCAATGTGGTCGATCCACTGGCTGGTAGCTACTACGTTGAAAAACTGACCGCTGATCTTGTGGATGAAGCTTGGAAGCTGATCGAAGAGGTCGAGGAAATGGGCGGGATGACCAAAGCGGTTGCCTCGGGCATGCCGAAACTGCGCATCGAAGAAGCTGCTGCGCGCCGTCAGGCGGCTGTGGATCGCGGCGACGAAGTGATCGTTGGGGTCAACAAATTCAAGCTGGATAAGCAGGACGAGATCGACATTCGCGATATCGATAATGCGTCTGTGCGCGACAGCCAGATCAAACAACTTGAACGGATCAAAGCGAGCCGCAATCAAGCCGATGTAGATCACACGCTGCATGCGCTGGCCCAAGCCGCTGGGGACGGCACTGGCAACTTGCTGGCTTTGGCCGTGGAGGCTGCGCGTGCGCGGGCGACTGTAGGAGAAATTAGTATGGCGATGGAAAAAGCGTTTGGCCGTCACCGCGCCGAAGTTAAGACATTGGCAGGTGTCTATGGTGCCGCATATGACGGTGATGCAGGGTTTGCGGCGATCCAGAAATCTGTTGAAGATTTCGCCCAAGAGGAGGGCCGCCGCCCACGGATGCTGGTCGTTAAAATGGGCCAAGACGGACACGATCGGGGCGCCAAAGTGATCGCGACCGCCTTTGCAGATATCGGGTTTGATGTGGACGTTGGACCACTATTCCAAACGCCGGAAGAAGCTGCACAAGACGCCATCGACAATGACGTACATGTGATCGGTATCAGTAGCCAAGCAGCGGGTCATAAGACGCTTGCACCCAAACTGGTTGAGGCGCTGAAAGCTGCAGGTGCTGGGGACATCATTGTGATCTGTGGTGGCGTGATCCCGCAGCAGGACTACGACTTCTTGTACAACTCAGGCGTGAAGGCGATCTTTGGGCCAGGGACAAACATCCCTGAAGCCGCGCAAGATATCCTGCGTATTATCAAAGAGACGCGCAGTTAAGCCGTCTCAAGCGAAGGTAGGAAACGAAAAAGCCCACGCGTGATGCGTGGGCTTTTTGTTGTTAGTTTAAGAGCGTGCCCTAAGCGGCGACGGCTTGTTCTTTTTCGTCGCGTCGCGCGGCAATCTTGAGGGCCGTAAAGCCAAGAATTGCAGACACGACAGAGCCTGCCAGAACGCCTACGCGGACTTGGTTCATCAAGGCCGGATCATCAAAGCTGAGTGAGCCGATGAACAGCGACATTGTGAAGCCGATACCGGCAAGACAGGCAACGCCGTAGATGTGCAACCACTTGGCACCAGCGGGCAATTTTGCCAGCCCCGATTTGACCATCAGCCATGTTACGCCGAAGACACCGACCTGCTTACCGACAATCAAGCCAAGCGCAATACCAAGTGGTAGCGGTAGGAAGATGTCGGTTATGGACATTCCCTTGAAGACCACGCCTGCGTTAGCAAAAGCAAAGATCGGCACGATCAGGTACAGCACGTAAGGTGACAAAGCGTGCTCAAGCGAGTGCAGCGGTGACTTGCCCCATTTGTCCTTGAGCGGGATACAGAACGCCGCAACAACACCGGCCAGCGTTGCGTGAACGCCTGACTTCAAAACAAAGACCCACATGATTGTTGCAAGCAAGATGAACGGCGCAATACGGTGCGCACCTTTGAGGTTAAGCATCACCATACCAGCCAGCGGGATCAGCGCGAGATAGAGATAATCGACCTGCAGATTGGCTGTGTAGAACAACGCGATAATGATGATCGCACCCATGTCATCCAAAATCGCAAGGGTCAGCAAGAACACCTTAAGCGAGGACGGCACGCGGTCACCCATCAGTGCAAGGACACCTAGGGCAAAGGCAATGTCTGTTGCGGCGGGGATGGCCCAGCCTTTGATGCTGACAAGGCCAAAGTTCAAGGCGAAGAAAACAAGTGCTGGAACAACCATACCACCAACAGCGGCCATACCCGGAAGCACCACATCGCGCGGATTTTTCAGTTTGCCTTCAAGCAGCTCTTTCTTCAGTTCAAGACCGATCAGAAAGAAGAAGATCGCCATCAAACCATCGTTGATCCACAAGATCAGAGGCTTGGCGATGCCCTCATCGTTAAGTTTGACCGAGAAGTAGGAGTTCAACCAGCTCTCATAAAATGGTGCGAGCGCCGAGTTTGCGACGATAAGCGCCGCCACGGCAGAGAGCATTAGTAAGATCCCGCCGGAGGCCTCGGAGGAAAAGAAGCGATCGATAGCGCGTTGTAAGGGCATTTGACTGTCCACTTGGTTATTGTTGTGGGGAACAGCTTTTGCTGTCACATGATTTTGAAATGGTGTTTAGCAGGTGATTTTCAAGATATCTGACCTGCGAAATCGTCCGAAATTAACCGTAATTTCACCGTTGTAGCAAGCCTGTCTGATTTACATGTGTTGGAACGGCGCTTTGCACTGACAAAGGTCTCAAAAAGGCGTAACTTGGCGGTATGTCGATTTGGTCTCGAATAGCTGATGCGTTGTCTGCGCTCACCTTGGGTGAGGGCCTGTCGAGCGTATTTGAAAAGCTGCGCACCCCGCCCGAGCGGACTGTTGGTTTTACCATTGCGGTAATCGCTTTGGGGGCCAAAATGGCGAAAGCTGATGGGCATGTTACCCGTGACGAGGTCACTGCTTTTCGCGAAGTTTTCCATATTCCCGCACAAGAAGAAGATCAGGCTGCACGGGTTTTTAACCTTGCCCGTCAAGACGTTGCGGGCTTTGATATCTATGCTGCGCGAATAGCCAAGATGTTTGAACGCGACAGTCATGTGATTTGCGATTTGATGGAGGGGCTGTTCCATATCGCATTGGCGGACGGTGTTTATCATCCCAACGAGGATGATTTTTTGCACGAAGTCTCGAACATTATGGGGCTGTCTGAGGCACAATTCCGACAGCTTCGCGCGCGGTTTGTGGAAGGCGCGCACAAAGACCCCTATGATGTTCTAGGTGTCACGCCGAGCACTCGTTTGAGCGAAATCAGAACCGCATGGCGTTCCCTTGTGCGTGATACCCATCCAGACCGTCTGGCTGCGCGCGGCTTGCCCGCAGAGGCTGTGCGGATGGCTGAAAAACGTCTGATAGATGTAAATGCTGCTTGGGACGAAATTGCGGGTCAAAAAGTACACTGAGCCTTTTGGGACTTCAAATTTGGACAATCGATTTTAGGTGAATGGTATGAAAAGTATTCTTTATGTCGCAACGCTAACCTTTGCTTTGACGCTTTCGGCTACGGCACAGGACGTGGCGCAAGAACAGCCAGAGCAAGACGAACGATCGTTGATGCAGCGCGGTTTTGAGATGTTCTTTGAGGGGCTGTTAGACGAAGTAGAGCCGCTTAAGGAAGATTTGAATCAGCTGTCGGACGCTCTTGAGCCATCTTTGCAGGCGCTGATCGAAGAGTTTGGCCCTGCGTTGCGTGATTTAGCAAACAAGATCGACGACGCGACACGGTATGAAGCGCCCGAGGTTTTACCGAACGGGGACATTATCATCCGCCGCAAAGATGACGCGGCGCCGAACTCGGACGCACCCTCAGCGGACGGGCAGATCGAGATTTAGCGGCGGCGGCGCATGTTCACTTGTGGCGTAGCATCTAGGCTGCTGCACAGAGACATAAAGCGCGCTTCGGCGACCTCCCCGTAAAGGGGCTGCGCATCCGCTGATAGAACCAGCTCTAGAACCTTTTTCTTGGGATACCACTTCAGCTCGCCCATAGGCATGCCTGCTTGCATCCAAAGCATCGCGCCAAAACGAATGGCTTTGCCCAGAATTTCAGCCTCGCGCTGGGCCTCAACAGGGAGCAGGGAAGACAGCTCCTCAAAGCGCGTGCCTTCGCGGTTGTTGCGGTAGCGGTGGAGCAGGGCAAGGCCAAGATAGACGCGCTCTGCGTGCTTCAAACCACCAAGATTTGCGCGTGTTGCAGTGTCAAAACACACCTCCGCGCGGTAGTCAGGGTGGGCACGCCAGCTGACGTCATGAAGCAGACAGGCGGCTTTCACCATACGCTTGCGTCCATCGGGTAGGGCGCGAAACAGCGGTTTGATAAAGGCATAAAGCGTGCGACCAAAACCGGGCAGGCGGGCGTCTTTATCTTCTGCAAAGCGGCAGGCTTCGATCAATGGATCACGTTCGCGCAGGCGCTGTGGCATCTGCTCATACAGCATGCCTTCACGGATCCCATAGCTTGAGATGGCGATGTCTTTGGGCTTGAAACGGTTGGTCAGCACTTTGAGCACCTCAAGGGCGTAGGGCACAAGCGCCATCCGGCTGCCCGAAATGCCGCACAATTGGCGCAACTCCTCAAGGTCGTGGCCAGCTACAAATTGGGTAGTGGCACGCAGGGATCTCGATGTCATCCGGTATTCGTGCAGCACGTGCAGCGGATAGCCCAAGCGCTCCATATCAATGCGTGCGATGGCCCGCCACGAACCGCCTACTAAGAATAAACGGTGATTTTGGTCGCCCATTTTTGCGTGCAACTCATCCATGACCGCTTCGATGTGGGCCTTGCGCCCTTTCTTGCCGCCTTTGATATCGCGCAGCTTGAGGGGACCCAAAGGCGATGTTTCGCGCTTACCAACCCGTCCGTCACGCAACTCGGCCAACTCAAGCGAGGCGCCACCGATGTCGCACACCAGCCCATATGATTTGGGCCAGCCAAGCAATACACCTTGCGCTGAAAGGCGCGCCTCTTCTTTGCCGTCGATGATCCAAAGCTTCAGGCCGGTTTGCGCCTCGACCTCGTCTCGAAAGGCCAGCCCGTCAGAGGCTTCGCGCACGGCGGCCGTGGCAACGGCTGTCAGTGGTGGGATCCCCAAGCCTTCGGCAAGTTTTACAAAGCGCAAAATAGCGGCCAGCGCACGGGTTCGTCCTTCGGGATTTAGATGACCTGTTTCGGCAAGCCCCGCCCCCAAGCCGCACATGATTTTTTCGTTGTAGAAATAGGCGGGTGACCGTGCAGCGCCATCAAAAATGACCAAACGAACTGAGTTTGAGCCAACATCAATCACACCAACCCGTGACAAAGCACGCGCCGACGTCTCTTGGAAAAGGGGCCTGCCGAAAGGGCCCCATTCGGAAATGTCATCGCCAATACTGTCTTGACGCGGAGCGCTTTTGGGGGTGCTGGTTTTGGTCATTGCGCATCCGTCTTTGGCCACTTGCGCCCCTTGTATGGCCGATTTTGGTCTTGGCGCACAATCCTAGAAACAGCGCCGCGACGTTAGTCTTCGGTGTGGGTTAATTTGGGCACGTCTGCTGCACCTGCGGAGCCCCGCCCAGAAAGCGACGGGTTTTCCATAAAGAAACGGTGACAATTAAACGCAAAGCTGTCTTCAGGGATGTCGGGGCGGGTCCAGTTGCCGTTGCCGTCCATCACCCAGCTTTGCGCAACGTCAGCCAAATTAGCCGCCATCACTTGGCTGACAATCTGTGCTTTGACGGTGGGGTTTTTGATCTCAACTAAAGTCTCGACGCGTCGGTTAAGGTTCCGCCCCATCCAATCTGCGGAGCTGATGTAGACCCGTGCTTTTTTGCTGGGCAGGCCTTTGCCATTGCCGAAACATACAATGCGGCTGTGCTCCAAGAAGCGTCCGACGATTGACTTGACACGAATATTTTCTGACAGCCCTTTGATACCGGGCTTCAGTCCACAAATACCGCGCACCACGAGGCTGATTTGCACACCGGCTTGGCTGGCGGCATAAAGCGCGTCGATCACATTTGCCTCGATCAGGCTGTTCATTTTGGCCCAAATGGCGGCAGGGCGGCCTTCGCGGGCGTGTTTTGCCTCTTCCTCGATCCGCTCAAGCAGTGTTGATTTCAGGGTCATAGGGCTGATCGATAGGTTTTCCAGAACTTCGGGCTCTGCATAGCCCGAGAGGAAATTGAACACTTTGGTGGCATCACGCCCCAGGGCGGGATCGCACGTAAAGAGCGATACATCAGTGTAAATACGGGCTGTATCAGGGTGATAATTCCCAGTGCCGTAGTGGGTGTATGTGACCAGTTGGTCACCTTCGCGACGAACGACAGTGCTGATCTTGGCGTGGGTCTTAAGGGTCATAAAGCCGTAAACAACATGAGCGCCCGCGCGCTCAAGGCGGCGCGATTGGCGAATGTTGGCAGCCTCATCAAATCGCGCTTTTAGTTCCACCAGTGCGGTGACGGATTTGCCGTCCTCTGCCGCTTCGCAAAGTGCTGACACGATCGGGGAATTCTTGGACGTCCGATAAAGCGTTTGCTTGATGGCCAACACATTGGGGTCACGGGCGGCCTGCTGAACAAACCTGACCACCATATCGAAAGTCTCATAGGGGTGGTGCAGCAGCATGTCTTTTTGGCGGATGGCCGCAAACATATCAGCGTCGTGGTCCATAACCCGTTCAGGCACGCGTGGCTTGAACCCAGGCCACATCAAGTCGCTTCGGTCTTTGATGATCAGCGCTGACAGGTCTGCAACGCCAACAACCCCTGATACGTCAACGATCTCACTGTCTTCGACATCAAGGTTGTGCATCAGCATCTTGCGCAGTGCCGCGGGTGCGCCGGTAGACAATTCAACTCGGATAACCTCACCACGGCGGCGGCGTTTCAGCGCGGTTTCAAATTCGCGCACAAGGTCTTCTGCTTCTTCTTCAACTTCCAAATCACTGTCGCGCAAAATGCGAAACAGGCATTGCCCAACAGTTGCATAGCCGGGAAAGATCGTATCAAGACGCAGCAGCATAAGGTCTTCGACAGGCAGGAAACGCACAGCATCACCGGGCATGCGGACAAAACGGTCAATCTGCGCGGGGATCGGCAACAGGGCTTGCAGGGGTTCTTTATCGCGGCGGCGCTCAAGTTGCAGGGCAAGTGACAGACCGGCATTTGGGATAAATGGAAACGGGTGGGCTGGATCAATGGCCAGCGGTGACAGGACCGGAAAAACCTGACTGAGAAAATGCTCGTTCAAAAATTCCAGATCAGAAGGGGTCAGCTCATCACGCTCAAGAATGGTGATGCCTTCGTGTTCCATTTGATCGCGCAGCACACTGAACACGTCTTGTTGTTTGGCCATCAAAGCACCAGCATTGGTGTTGATCATGGCCAGCTGTTGTGCGGGCGTTAGCCCGTCCGCGGCGGGCGTCAGATTGCCTGCATCATCAAGCTCGCGCAGTCCGGCCACTCGCACGGTATAAAATTCGTCCAAGTTAGTTGCTGAAATGGACACAAACCTAAGCCGCTCAAGCAGTGGGACTTTGGGGTTTGCCGCTTCCTCAAGTACCCGCCAGTTGAATGCCAACCACGAGGCTTCGCGGTTAAAAAAACGGTCCGGTCCGCTTGTGTTTGCGTCGATTTCGATGGGCGCAGGAAAAGGGTGATCAAGGAAATTTGCGTGAGTCATGGCATAGTTATACATGGATATTTGTAACACCGAAGTAACGATTGCCACTTTGGTTACGTGCAGCGCGATTTAGTGTGCAAGGTCAGCCAAAACATCCCGTGCCAAATCACGGTTGATCGTTCGGCGCTCTGACAAGGCGCGTTTATCCATAGCGGCGACGATCTGGTGGGCGTGGGCAAAGCTACGCTCGGAATGGCGCAAAAGGTAGGTCAGCACGGCAGGTGTGGGTTGCAACTGTCGGTCGGCAAAGCCCTTAACCAAGACCGCCATCAGCAACATGTCGTCCGGCTCATCTATTTGTACGAGTGCCGTGCCCTGCAGACGGCTGGCCAAATCCGCAAGTGCGATGGGCCAGTGGTTTGGCGCGCCGATCCCTGTAAAAAGAAGCCGTCCCCCACGGCCCAAAACCGCGTTATGGATGTGAAACAGCATCTCTTCGGCGTCACGGTGGCCCGCAATAGTGTGCACGTCTTCAACGACAACAGCATTTTCTTCGGGCATCTCAAGGCTGGCGGCATCTATGATCTTGGCGCCTGACTGGCTGGCCCACACGTGGGATAAGTGGGTTTTGCCCGCACCTTTTGGTCCACTAAGGACAAGCTTGCCGTTTGGCCACAGATCGTCTTGTTCTACTTGGGCAACGGCTAGCGCATTGGCCTCGCTTATGAAAAAGTCATCGCGTCCAAGCGCCGTGCGGGACGGCAGATCAAAGCTTAGCTGTTGTGGCATTAAAAGTGGTTAGTCCTGCTTATCAAGGCCGCGATATAGCCGGCCATCAGTGTATTGCTCAAAGCCAAAGCGTACCAAAACGCCGATCATTGCGGCTAATGGTACCGCGACAAGCATGCCGACAAAGCCGAATATTGACCCAAAAACCGACAGTGCAAAAATAAGCCAGACGGGATGTAGACCTACGGACTTGCCGACGAGTTTTGGGGTAAGTACGTTGCCTTCAACCACCTGACCGATAACGAAGATCACTCCCACAGCGCCGATACGGAACCAGTCGGTTGCTACCTCAACGCTTGTGCCGTCGATCATTTGTGTGCCGCCCCAGAATTGGAAAAGGGCCAACCCGATCGCCAGAATGCCGCCCACCAACGCGCCCACATAGGGAATAAACGTCACAAGCCCTGCGATGAAACCAACGATCAGACCAAATTGCAGCCCCACGGTCATAAGGGCCACGGCGTAATATGCTCCCAAGACCAAACACACCGTGCCCATGCCGCGAATGAAGCTTGCCAAGGTCGCGTCAATATCACCGGCAAGTCGGCGGATCGTAGGGGCGTGGTCACGGGGCAAAAGCTCATCGACGCGGGCGGTCATGTTGTCCCAATCGAGCAGCAGATAGAATGCAACCACAGGCACCAATACGAGCAGGACCAAAATATTGATCAGACCCTTTGCGCTGGTCAAAAGCCCTTCGACCAATGCGCCGCCCTTGGCTTGGATTGCTTCGCCGATGCTTGAGAGTTGTTTGCGCATCACGGATTGGTCGTCAATCAACGATGGGAAGCGTTCGGTCAATGCCACGCGCAGGCGCTCGAACACGTCAGGCGCGGTGTTCACCAACAGGCCTGCTTGTTCAAGCAACGACGGTATTATCAATAAGAAGGAGAGACAGAAGATCAAGATCGCGACGATGGTGATGGTTACGGTCGCCAGAACGCGGCTCACGCCTAATTTTTCCAGCCGGTCCGCGAGGGGATCAAGGCAGTAGGCGATCGCGCTGCCAAGCACGAAGGGCAGGATTACGTCGCCCAAAAACCACAGGATCGCAAAGACAACCGCCGCTGCAATTCCCCAGTACTTTGCTTGTTGTTCGATGGGCAGGGCCATTGCCGTCTCCTTTGGACCTACATCGCGTCTTGCACGAGCGGTTTCAAGCAATATCGCCTGTTAAGACGGTGCTGGCAATCCGACGGCTGCGCGGCCCTCTGGGGTTTTGATGCTGAAGTCTGTGCCTGCGTATTTCGCACCGTCCGGCCCGCATAAGTATGCGATCGCTTTGCCGACCCATTCAGCAGGGATATGTGCGTCCCATGACATTTGGCTGACGGCGTTGATGCCACTTTTGGCGATGTCGCGCTGCATGTCCGTGGCGACTGTTCCGGGGCTAAGGCCTACACAGACAATTCCGCGGGATGCGTTTTCCAGATGCGTACATTTGGTCAGGCTCAGCACTGCGGCTTTAGTGGCGCAGTAGTGTGACCACCCTTCCAGCGCGCCCGTCGCTGCACCTGAGGAAATATTGATGATCGTGCCTTGGTCCATTGCGGGAAGCGCCGCGCGGATACCATAATAGACGCCCTTAAGGTTCACATCGACGATCTGCCCCCAAGCGGCAGGGTCGCTGTCTTCAATGCGCGCAATCGGGTCGATCAGGCCTGCGTTATTGACCAAAACATCCAAGCCGCCCCACTCAGCAACCACTTTCGCCACGGCTTTTTCCATTGAGGCGAAATCGCTAACGTCTGCGGTAATTGCGATGCCACCTATGTCTGCGGCAAGGGCTTCAAGGGCAGCGCCGTTCCGCGCAAGAACCGCAACCTTCGCACCGCGTTCGGCCAAAACCCGCGCGGCCGCTTCGCCAATGCCGCGTGACGCGCCGGTGATCAATATGCGTTTACCGTTCATAGCTTTGTCCCATCCTCTGTTTCGTAGTTTGCACCATTGTCGAACAACCGAAAGCCGCCCACAACATAAATAAAGCCCCGCCAGTTTGCACCGACGGAGCTTTTTCAGTTTACCGTTGTTTGATTAGTGGCAAGCGGGCCGTGTCCCGGGCAGCAACACTTTGTCGATCACGTGGATCACACCATTGTCTGCTTTGATGTTGGCGATGATGACATTTGCGCTTTCACCTGTCCCATCTGCAATGCTGACGCCGCCCGCACCTTTGGTGATGCACATCCTCTCGCTTGCCAAAATCGGCTTGAAGTAGTTTGAACCAGCAGGGATTTGCTCGGCGGTCAGGTTGCGATCATCCACATGATAGAGCAGCACATTCGTCAAATCACCCTTGTTTTCGGGCAGCAAAAGCGTCTCAATTGTGCCTTCTGGTAGGGCCGCAAACGCATCATTTACGGGTGCGAAAACGGTGAAAGGACCAGGTCCGGACAGTGTGTCGACCAAGCCTGCCGCGGAAACAGCGGCCACAAGGGTTGAGAACCGTTCATCGCCAACGGCGATATCAACGATTGACTGTGCGGAGGCTACTGTTGCCATTGTTGCGGCAACTGCACCTGCTGCGGCGGCTTTTAGAAAACGGTCCATACTCTTTAACTCCCATAAAATATACCAACGGCAACCAAACCACGCGGTACCTGTTGTATTTAGTTTACGGCGGGCAAGGAGAATGGATCACAATGAGTTTCCACAGCCATTTGCTGCTAAGCCTTACTGGCCACTAATAATCGTTGATTGCCAACGCTGGCCACATTGCCTAGACCTGCTTTAATTCAACACACAAAGGCCCCAAACACATGCGTATGTCCCTCTATTTCCTGCCCGTCCTGAAGGAAAACCCCTCTGAGGCGTCAATCGTGTCGCACCGTTTGATGTTGCGGGCGGGGATGATCAAACAGGCTTCTGCGGGGATTTATTCGTGGTTGCCGATGGGTCTGAAAGTTTTGCGCAATATCGAGACCATCGTGCACGAAGAACAGCAGCGCGCTGGGCATATTCCAGTTTTGATGCCAACGCTGCAATCGGCTGATTTATGGCGGGAAAGTGGGCGTTATGACGACTACGGAGAGGAGATGTTGCGCATTTCAGATCGCCACGGTCATGACATGCTGTACGGCCCTACCAACGAAGAACAAATCACCGATATATTCCGCGCTCACGTGGGCAGCTACAAAGATCTGCCGCTGACCCTTTATCAAATCCAGTGGAAATTCCGCGATGAACGTCGTCCGCGTTTTGGTGTTATGCGAGGCCGTGAGTTCTTGATGAAAGATGGCTACACGTTTGATTTGAGCAAAGAAGACGCGCTTCACGCCTACAACCGCCACTTGGTGACATATCTGCGCAGTTACGAACGGATGGGGCTACAAGCGATCCCGATGCGTGCGGACGGTGGCCCGATTGGTGGCGATTACACGCATGAGTTTTTGGTACTGGCTGAAACAGGCGAGTCCGAAGTGTTCTATGACAGTGAGATCACGGACCTTACGTTTGGCGACCGCGCGATTGATTTTGATGATGTTGCGGCTTGTGCTGGGGTACTGGATGAGTTCACATCACGCTATGCGCGCACGGATGAAACCCACGATGCGGAGTTGTTTGCTCAAGTCCCAGCTGATCGTCAGCGTACTGCGCGTGGTATTGAAGTGGGTCAGATTTTCTACTTTGGCACCAAATACTCCGAAGCCATGGGCGCCACTGTTGTGAACGATCAACAGCAAAAAGTACCTGTGCACATGGGCAGCCACGGCATTGGTGTTTCGCGTCTGTTGGGCGCAATTATTGAGGCCTCGCATGATGATAACGGTATTATCTGGCCCGAAGGTGTAACGCCGTTCCACTGTGGCATCGTCAACCTCAAGACTGGTGATGCCGAGGCCGATGCGGCCTGTGAGGCGCTCTATGATAGCATGGTCGCGTTGGGGCTTGAGCCACTTTATGATGACCGCAACGAACGGGCAGGCGGTAAGTTTGCCACGATGGATCTGATAGGTTTGCCATGGCGCATTACCGTCGGGCCACGCGGCTTGAAGAACGGTGTTGTTGAGCTGACATCGCGCCGTGCCGGCGAAAGTGAGGAGCTGTCACCGGAGCAGGCGCTTTTGAAGATTGCACAAATCTATGGCAAGGCGGCGTCTTAAATCCCAAGTTGGCGCGCTTTGTGATATTAAGCGCGTCGACACATTTTGAGTAATTAATACAGGGGTCGATCTTCATGCCCAAACCCTTTGCGGCATTTGAATGGATAATCGCTTGGCGTTATTTGCGCGCCAAACGGGCGGAGGGTGGCGTCTCTGTGATGACATGGATTTCGCTGATCGGGATCACCCTAGCCGTATTTGCGCTTATTGCGACATTGGCAGTACGCGCAGGTTTTCGGGCGGAGTTTGTTGATACGATTCTTGGTGCGAACGCCCATGTGACTGTCTATCAATCGTCTGAAATCACACCGAACGGTGGTGCCAGCCGTGTGATCGAGGATTATGACGCGGTGGCCGATCGCTTGCGCCAGATCGATGGTGTAACCCGTGCGGCGCCGCTCATTCGTGGCAATGTCATGGCCAATCAGGCAGATCGCAACACAGGCGTTCAGGTTTACGGCATCAGTCTGCCTGACCTGCTGACCATCCCGCGCATCGCCGCGCCCGAACAGAGCATCGGTGCGATTTCGGATTTTGAGCAAGGTGTGGCCGTTGGCTCAGGTGTTGCGCGTGAATTGGGTCTGGGCGTCGGTGACAAGATCAAAATCATCTCGCCCAATGGCGCACGCACGCCCTTCGGCACGAAACCACGGGTTGGCGCGTTTGAAGTGGTCTATATCTTTAGCGCCGGTCGCTATGACATTGACCAAACCCGCGTCTATATGCCGTTTGCCCAAGCGCAGGAATTTTTCAACCGTGAAGGCGTTGCGGATGAAATTGAAGTAATGGTGGATACGCCCGAACAGATTGAGCGGTTTGCGGGCTCATTGATGACGGCTGGCGGGGATCGCGCGATGCTGTGGACGTGGAAAGACGCAAGTGGGTCGTTCCTTCAGGCGCTTGATATCGAAGACAACGTGATGTTTATCATCCTGTCTATCCTTGTGTTGATTGCAGCCATGAACATTGTCAGTGGCTTGATTATGTTGGTGAAAAATAAAGGCCGCGATATTGGTATTTTGCGCACGATGGGCCTGACAGAAGGTGCAGTTTTGCGGGTCTTCTTTATCTGCGGCGCGTTTACGGGCGCTATCGCTACGGCGCTTGGGGTGATCTTAGGGTGTTTATTTGCGCTCTATATTGATCCGATTTTTGGGTTTGTGAACACGGTTGCTGGCGGTGGTGTGTGGGATCCATCGATCCGTGGAATTTATCAATTGCCCGCCAAACTAGAGCTTGAAGACGTCTTGTCAGCTATCGGTTTGTCACTGCTTCTGTCATTCACGGCGACAATTTTTCCTGCGCGTAAAGCAGCGCGCATGAACCCCGTTGAGGCGCTGCGTTATGAATGATCCTGTGCTGGAACTTAAGGGCGTAGCCAAGACCTATAATGCGGGTCAGCCGAAGCAGATTGATGTGCTGCGCGGTATTGATCTGTCTATTTCGGCCGGCGAGGTGGTGGCCCTTGTGGCACCGTCGGGTGCAGGCAAGTCGACGTTACTGCATATCGCGGGGCTGCTCGATACGCCCACAAGCGGAGATGTTTTGCTGGCGGGGCGCGAGATGACACGGCTTAATGACCGTGCGCGCACATCTGCGCGCCGCGATGACGTGGGGTTCATTTACCAGTTCCATCATTTGTTACCCGAGTTTTCGGCGACCGAAAACGTGACCTTGCCACAACTTGCAGCCGGTACCCCGCGGCGGGTGGCTGATGCGCGCAGTCTGGCGCTGCTAGGGCGTGTTGGGGTTGCGCACCGCGCAGATCACCGCCCCGCAGAACTGTCAGGTGGTGAGCAACAGCGCGTTGCGTTCTGCCGTGCGTTGGCCAATCAGCCTAAGTTACTGTTGGCCGATGAACCCACCGGCAACCTTGATCCTGAAACCTCTGAACGGGTGTTTTCAACGCTGTTGGACTTGGTGCGCGAGACGGGGTTATCGGCCTTGATTGCGACCCATAATCTTGAATTGGCCGCGAAAATGGACCGCCAAATCAGGCTCGATGCAGGCGCGCTTCGCACTGCCTGAAACTAACGTTCAAGACCAGCCACATCAGATGGCATGTGCGGTGGCATTGCCATTTTGGGATTAGGGGGTAAACCTGCGGCCAAAGAACAAAATCACTTCCCAACAGCGTGCAAGGATTTCGCCAGATGACCACAACACCCCAGTCGATCAATGATATTTATCAAGCGGCGAAAGAAGCACTGGTGGCTTATGGCGCGACGCAAAGCGTAGCCCACCATGTGGCGGATGCGACGGCGCGCTCCGAGAGCCTTGGCAATGTAATATGTGGTCTGGCGTATTTGGAAAGCTACTGCATTCAATTAAAAAGTGGGCGTGTAAACGGGTCTGTTGAGCCACGTGTGGAGCGTCAAAAACCTAGTGCAATTTACGTCGATGGTGGCTTTGGTTTTGCACAGCCTGCCTTTGCCGCAGGGCTTGAAACGGCTGTCGCTGCAGCCAAAGAAAATGGCGTGGCCAGTTTGGCTGTGGGGCATACGCATACTTGCACGTCGCTTGGGTATTTTACCGAACAAGCCACCGCGAAGGGTGTGATTTGTATCGGGATGACGAATGCTTCGCCTGTTGTTGCGGCTCCGGGTGGCAAAACACCAGTGATCGGTACGAACCCGATTGCACTTTCAGTGCCGGACGGGGTTGGCGGCATGGCGATGCATTTTGACTTTTCGACCAGTGCTGTGGCTTTGGGCAAGATCGCGATGGCTAAAGCTGCAGGTCAGCCGATCCCGCTTGGCTGGGCGGTTGATGCACAGGGCAATCCAACGACTGACCCAGAGGCTGCGTTGGCAGGCTCGCTGGTGTCGGCTGGCGGCTACAAGGGCTGGGGGCTTGGTCTGATGGTCGAGATCTTGGCCGCTGGCATGACCGGCTCCGTCAACTCGCTTGATGTAGGCGGGCTGAAAAAAGCTGAAGGCAGCCCACATGATTTAGGGCAGTATTACTTGATGATTGACCCAAGCGGCGCACCTGAATTTGCAGCGCGCATCGCACGAGTCAGTGACGCAATTGCCGCCGACGAAGGTGCGCGTGTGCCGGGCAAAAAACGCAACGTGATGAGCCGCGTCGAGGTCCCTGCAGCCCTATGGACACGGGTTCAGGAGTTGGCCAAAGGCGTGTAACAGCGCCCTTGGTTAAACGTCCAGCTCTTCAACGAACTGGGCGTTTTCCTGAATGTATTCAAATCGTTTTTCTGGTTTTTTACCCATCAAGCGCTCAACCAGATCACCAGTTTCACCGGCCACATCCTCGTCAATCGTGACGCGGATTAGCTTGCGGGTCATTGGGTTCATCGTGGTGTCTTTAAGGTCTTTGGCGTCCATTTCACCCAAGCCTTTGAAGCGCGAGACATCGATTTTGCCTTTGCCGCCCAGACCTTTTTCGAGCCATGCGTCGCGCTCAGCTTCATCAAGGCAATAGACACGCTTGGCCCCTTGGGTAAGTCGGAAAAGCGGTGGGCAGGCCAGATAGAGGTGGCCTGTGTCAATCATCGGGCGCATTTGTGTGAAGAAGAACGTCATCAGCAACGCGGCAATGTGTGCGCCGTCTACGTCCGCGTCGGTCATGATGATAATCTTGTCGTAGCGCAGATCATCGACGTTGAATTTGGTCCCAAGACCGACACCAAGCGCTTGGGTCAAATCAGAAATTTCGGCGTTGCTGCCAAGTTTAGAGGACGCCGCGCCAAGCACGTTCAGGATTTTACCGCGCAGTGGCAACAGTGCTTGGGTTTTGCGGTCTCGGGCCATTTTGGCTGACCCACCCGCGCTGTCACCCTCAACGATGAAAAGTTCCGTGCCTTCGCGGTTTGTCGCAGAGCAATCCACCAGTTTGCCCGGTAGGCGCAGTTTTTTGGTGGCTGACTTTCGCGCTGTCTCTTTCTCTTGGCGTCGGCGCAAACGTTCCTCGGCACGCAGGACGAGGAAATCCAAAATCGCGCCCGCGGATTTGGTGTCTGCGGCAAGCCATGTATCAAAGTGATCGCGTATGGCGTTTTCTACCAACCGTTGCGCCTCAACAGTGGCGAGGCGGTCCTTTGTTTGTCCGACGAATTCTGGCTCGCGGATGAAGCACGACACAAGCGCAGAGCCGCCGGTTGTCAGATCATCACGGGTGATGGAGGCGGCTTTTTTGTTGTTGGCCAATTCGCCGTAGGCACGAATGCCTTTCAAGATTGCCGCCCAAAAGCCTGCTTCGTGGGTGCCGCCTTCGGGGGTGGGCACGGTATTACAATAGGACTGGATGAAACCATCGCGCGAGGGCGTCCAGTTGATGGCCCACTCAACTTTGCCTGGCGTGTTGAACTTCTCTTGGAAATCAACTGTGCCTGCAAAGGGCCGCTCGGCATAAGTTGATAGCCCCGAGAGGGTCTCGCCCAAATAGTCTGCAAGGCCGCCGGGGAAATGGAAGGTGGCCTCTGTGGGTGTTTCGCCGTCATCAATTGCCGATTTCCAACGGATCTCAACGCCCGAGAACAGATATGCCTTAGAGCGGATCGATTTGAACATCCGCGCAGGCTTAAAGCGGTGCGAGCCAAAGATCTGCTCGTCCGCGTGAAACGTCACAGTAGTGCCGCGCCGGTTGGGGGCGGCTCCGATTTTTTCGACACCACCCAACGGTACACCGCGTGAAAAGCTTTGCTCGTAGAGTTTTTTGTTGCGCGCTACTTGCACGACCATGCTGTCAGACAGCGCGTTGACAACGGACGCCCCCACACCGTGCAGACCGCCTGATGTTTGATAGGCCTTGCCAGAAAATTTGCCGCCTGCGTGAAGCGTGCACAAAATAACCTCAAGCGCGGATTTGTCTGGAAACTTTGGGTGCGGATCAATTGGGATGCCGCGACCGTTGTCACGGATGGTCACGCTGTAATCAGCGTTCAGTTCGACCTCGATGCGGTTTGCATGGCCTGCAACGGCCTCGTCCATAGAGTTGTCGAGCACTTCGGCGACCATGTGGTGCAAGGCGCGCTCGTCCGTCCCGCCGATATACATACCCGGGCGTTTGCGAACAGGCTCGAGGCCTTCGAGCACTTCGATGCTGTCTGCGTTGTAGTCATCGGCTTGGGCGCCGGACAGAAGATCATTGGCCATGGTACTGCTTCTTTTTATACGTGTTTGGCCGCACTATGACACGCCGTGGGCAGCGGGGGAAGTGCGTCTCGTTTATCTGGACAGTCAGATTTTTGTTGCAAGGCCCACTGGGATGGATCAACGGTTTTGCGATGAACGCATCCGCACACCTTAGCGCCTTGTTGCGCCTCGGCATTCCGTTGATCGGCAGTTTTCTGGCAGGCTTTTTGCTGGGGCTGACCGACACGATTATGCTGGGCTGGTATTCGGTTGAGGCACTGGCCGCGGCTACGATCGCGGGTAGCTTTTTCATGACGCTGCAGGTGGTAGGCTCTGGCTTTGCATGGGCGATTACGTCGCTGGTGGCGGAAGCGGACGCGAGGTCAGATACGGTTCAGGTGCGCCGCGCCACGCGCATGGGGATGTGGTTGTCCGTTGCATTTGCAGGTGCTGTGATGCCGGCGCTTTGGTTTTCGGAAGGTTGGCTGATTGGGCTGGGTCAAACCCCTGAGGTCGCATCAGGCGCACAAACCTATTTACGTATCGCGGGATGGGGGCTTTTCCCTGCACTTCTGGTACGGGTTTTGGCAAGCTATCTAAGTGCTGTTGACCGCGTAGGACCCGTGCTTTGGGTCACGCTTTTCGGGGCGGCTATCAACGTTGTGTTCAATTATGCCCTGATCTTTGGGAACTTGGGCTTACCGGAACTTGGCATTCAGGGGGCAGCTATTGCCTCAGTTTTGGTTCAAGTTGCGATGCTGGTCGTCTTTATGGGCTATGCCCAACGGGTTCTGCCGCAATACGATCTGTTCCGCAGCCTATGGAAAATTGATGCATCTGCGTTGCGGCAGGTGTTTGCGTTGGGCTGGCCGATTGCGCTGACGTCCTTGGCTGAGACAAGTCTGTTTACGGCGGCGTCCACAATGATGGGCTGGCTTGGCACCGATGCTTTGGCCGCACATGGCATTGCACTTCAGGTGGCCACGGGAACGTTCATGGTTCATCTGGGGCTGTCCCAAGCCACGACCGTGCGCGCAGGAAACGCCGTTGGACGTAGGGATGCGGCCGGTTTGATTCTGGGCGGTAAAGTTGCGGTCGGTGCGTCTTTTGCGGTTTCTGCGGCGACGATGGTTGTGTTTTTTGGCGTGCCAGATTTGTTCGTCACAGCGTTTTTGGCCCCCGATGATCCTGCCCGCGATGTGATTATCCCTATTGGCGTGTCGCTTATTTATATGGCAGCGTTGTTTCAGTTTGCAGACGGGCTGCAGGTTATCTGCTTGGGCCTTTTGCGCGGTGTGCAAGACACCCGCGTGCCCATGTGGTTGGCGGCGCTAAGTTATTGGGGGCTTGGATTGCCCGCAGCGTATGTTCTTGGGTTTGTCTTGGATTTTGGTGGTGTTGGGGTATGGGCCGGATTGATCGTTGGCTTGCTCGGGGCGGCGGTTTTGTTGGTTTGGCGATTTACAGCGCGGCGCGGCGTTTACATCACGGCGTGACGGCGCCCTGAACAGAGGCTAGGCTGTGGGCACTTATTTGAGGAGCGTTTTCGATGAAGCTTGAATTCCACCATATCAATTTTGTGTCCCGCGATGTTGACCGCATGCACGATTTTTACACTGGTTTACTCGGGCTTGATGACATTCCTCAAGATAATTTTCCGCGCACGGATGAGACCGAAGAGGCGGGCTATAGTGGTTCAATCCGCTTTGCCACAGATGGCGCGATGCAGATGCATTTGGCCGAGCGGAATTTGGATGTAGCATTCAAGAATGGGCAAACCATCAACCCCGTTGATCGCGGACACATCGCATTTCGAACCGATGATATCGCGGCGTTTTTGAAGCTTTTGGATGAGAATGATGTGCCGTACTCAGATTACGGAACGGCTTTTGCCAAGGAATGGCATCAGGTTTTTTTTCATGATCCCGAAGGCAATGTGATAGAGGTACACCAGCAGGTGGGCTAGTCTTTGACCACGATGCGGTCGGCTTTTTTTGCGTACCAATACGCTGCGTAGGTCGCGCATCGCGAGTAGCAGCGAGTTGGTTACTTCATCAAGTTGATCGTCACTGGCTTTGGATTGCGCCCATTGTGCAGTCAAGTTCAGACTGTCGATCGCGCGGTGGATGTCATCCATATCACGGGCTGCGAGCAACTCTTGACGCTCTTCCATCCATTCGCGGATCACCGCAAGATCAGCCTCGCTTAGCTCACGCTCGCCTTGCGGTTTTATCTCGCCGTTGCGAATGTCGAGAACCGCCAGCGGCTCCATATCGATGCGCCGTTGACGGTTTTCTGCGTCCACCCGAAATACTAGTGCGCCGTTTTCACGGATGCGGAAATAGTACTCGGGTAGATCGCTACTCATAAAGTCTCTCGTTTAGCTTAGGGCTGCGCAGAAAGTCTGGATACGTGTGCAGGCTTCTTTCAAGTTATCGTCTGACGTAGCGTAGCTGACGCGGAAGTTTGGTGAAAGTCCGAATGCCGCACCGAACACCACGGCCACACCGGTGTCTTCCAAAAGCGCGGTTGAGAAAGCCTCGTCGCTTTCAATAACAGTGCCTTTGGGCGTAGTTTTACCAATCAGGCCGGTGATGTTGGGGTATACATAGAACGCACCTTCGGGCGTGGGGCAGGTAACGCCATCAATCGCGTTCAGCATGTCCACAACCATGTCGCGGCGGCGTTTGAAGACCACGTTATGCTCGGGCAAAAAGTGTTGCGTGCCGTTCAGTGCCTCAACGGCGGCCCACTGGCTGATAGAGCAGGGGTTCGATGTTGATTGCGACTGCACTTTACGCATCGCTTTGATCATGTGCTCTGGACCCGCCGCATATCCAATGCGCCATCCGGTCATCGCATAGGCTTTGGAGACGCCGTTGCATGTCAGGGCGCGCTCATAAAGCTTGGGCTCTACTTCCGCAGGGGTCGCAAATTTGAAATCATCATAGGCCAGATGCTCGTACATATCATCTGTCATGATCCAAACATGCGGATGCTTTAGCAGCACGTCTGTGAGTTTTTTCAGCTCATCGGCTGAATAGCCCGCACCCGTTGGGTTTGAGGGCGAGTTGAAGATGAACCATTTTGTTTTAGGGGTAATCGCTGCTTCAAGCTGTTCTGCTGTAATTTTGAAGTTGTTCTCAAGGGTCGCTTCAACGGCCACAGGCGTGCCGCCACCCAGCAGAACCATATCCGGATAGCTGACCCAGTATGGGGCGGGGATAATTACCTCGTCGCCTTCGTTTAGTGTTGCCATGAAGGCATTATAAAGCGTCTGCTTGCCACCGGTGCCCACGCTGATCTGTGCGGGTGTGTACTCAAGTCCGTTATCGCGTTTTAGCTTGTCACAGATTGCTTGCTTCAGCTCAGGAATACCGTCAGGGGCCGTGTATTTGGTTTTCCCTGCAGCGATTGCAGAAACGGCTGCGTCTTTGATGTTTTGCGGGGTGTCAAAGTCTGGCTCACCTGCGCCAAGGCCGATCACATCCATGCCTTTTGCCTTTAACTCACCAGCAAGGGTGGTCACGGCAATCGTCGGTGACGGTTTGACGCGATCGAGTGTTTTGGACAGAAAAGACATTGTAGGCTCCGTTTTGCTCGGTGATAAGAATGTGTTAGAACGATTAAAATATCCCTTAGACGGAAGAGGCATGTAATGGAAGATGTGACACAGCAAAACGAAGATTGGTTTAGCGAGGACACCTCTACTTTCGGGGATCGTCTTGCCGGCGCGCGTGAGGCGGCTGGCATGACCCAAGCACAACTGGCCAAGCGCCTTGGTGTGAAACTGACCACGATGCAATCGTGGGAGGAGGATCTGTCCGAGCCCCGCGCCAACCGGTTGACCATGATGGCGGGCATTATCGGCGTGTCTTTCAGCTGGTTGTTGAACGGCGAAGGCGAGGGTGTAGAGGCCCCAGATATGGGACAAGACCTGCCTGATGGTGTTGATGACTTGTTGTTGGAACTTCGCGCAATTAAAGCACGGGTTTACCGCGAAACCGAGCGTATGGGCATTGTAGAAAAACGCCTGCGCGCTGCGATTAAGGCGGGCACATGAGCGAACTTCCCCAAATTCCACAGCCGATCCCGCCCGCGGACGAGCCGCGCGAGACGCAAATCAAGCGTCTTTATATGCGATCAATCAGGCGGGGCATCAAAGAGATGGACGTCATTTTGATGGACTATGCGGATAGTAAACTACGTGAAATGACTGACGGAGAGTTGGCCACATATGATGCGCTATTGGCTGAAAATGACCACGATCTGTATCAGTGGATCACGGGTCAAGTCGAAACACCGCCAGCATTTTTGGATATGATTTCAGAGATTTCCGCACATATGCTGAAAGATGGCGGCGTTTTAACCGGTAATTAGCGATTGGTCTCTAAGCCTTGCGCAACATTTAGTTGACAGAGGCACGGCCATGAGCATGCAAGGAAATCTTCCCGGATCGGGCATTACCCAGCAAAAAGACCCATTTGCCTCAAGTTACCTTGATGCGTTGTCACTGGTGGAGCGGCTGCATAGGCTGCTCCTCGATGTTTTGAAAGACGAGTTTGAGCGCGTTGGTCTGCTCGATATCAATGCTGCTCAGGCACTGCTGTTGTTCAACATCGGTCACAATGAAGTCACCGCCGGAGAGCTTAAATCACGCGGGTACTACCAAGGCAGTAACGTAAGCTATAACCTCAAAAAACTTGTTGAGATGGGGTATATGCACCACCAACGGTGCGAAATTGATCGCCGCTCTGTTCGGGTGAAATTAACTGAAAATGGCAGGCATGTCTGTAAAGTGGTGGACGAGTTGTTTGCACGCCATTCAGATGGTCTGCAGGCCCATCAGGTGCTTGATCTTGAAAGACTAGATGACATTACGCACGGGCTGAAACGCGTGGAACGTTACTGGACTGATCAAATCCGATACATCTATTAAATGTGGCTGCGTCCATTTGGGCAAAAGGAGCGCGGGCTATCCGCACTCCTTTCAATTCAAGTTAACGAATGTTCAGCAGAACCAACCTAACGTCAGTTGTAGTAGGGCTGGTTAGAACGTGGTGTCTTCACCAGTGACCAGTGGTTTTCATGCTGGCCCATGGTTCTGCCGGAGCCAACGCGTCACCTGCTTGTAGCAATTCAATACTGATATTGTCTGGTGAGCGAACAAAAGCCATGCGCCCATCATGGGGCGGGCGGTTTATAGTTACGCCGTTATCCATAAAGTGCTGACAGGCTTCGTAGATGTTGTCTACGCGGTATGCCAGATGTCCAAAATGGCGGCTATCTGAAGGCAATTCATCATCGCCATCCCAGTTGTAGGTCAACTCAACAGGCGTCTCTTCCTGACCGGGAGCGGCCATGAAAACCAGAGTAAAGCGGCCCCCTTCGTGGTCAGTGCGGTGCGTCTCTTTCAGGCCCAACAGCTTGAAAAAAGCCATTGATGCCTCCAGGTTTTTCACGCGAACCATCGTGTGCAGGTAAGTTAAGGCCATATTTTTGGCTCCTTCGCTTTGAGAATTCGATTGCCGATCAGAAGACCGACGCTATCCCCAATGATACACCTGTTTGCCGGATATCATAGCGGTTGATGTTTGATTCTGTGCTTGAGGCGGACAGAGTTACGAGCGGTGCAAATCCGTAGACGTTGATCTTTTCCACTAAAAACTGTGCTCGGATCCCTGCTTGCCTATCTTTGCGGCTATCGGGACCAAAAATGCTAACGACTTGTGCATACTTGCGCTGACCAAATGAAACGCCAAATTCCGCTGTGGCGCCAAGTATCGGTTCCGCCGGCGCGTAGGTGATATTTGCAGAAACGCTTGCGTGCTCAATGAGGGCTGAACGTGAGGCTGTGTTTGAAGTGTTTGCTGACCAGCTTAGGCGTGAACCAACCGATAGGGTCTGTGTTCTTTTGAGCGTTGCCGATGCGACAGTGGAGGACCGCTCATCGGCGTCTAGCCGTTCGTTGCGCGTAATTCCAAATCCAATTGCGCCAGTTGCCGCATTCCCCCAGCGAAAGCGCCGTTCTGCTTCTACTTTTGCAAAATTCGTCAGCCTTCCGCCGCCGTACCAGTTTGCGCCAACTTCAAATCTGACGGTGTCGGCTGCATTTGCTGTGGGCTTTGCGTCGTAGCTTGCGTCAATTCCGACCTCATAAAACGCAAAGTCGCTTGGGTGCGCATCAGGGGCTTGGGCCTTTGCGGAATCTGAAAGTCGGTAATTGATGGCGTTCAGCCGCGTGCCAAAAGACAAGGCGGTGCCGTCATTTAATGGGCGTTTGTGACGAAGCTTAAGCCCGTACGAAATTTCGGTGCCGGAAAGCGCAAGGCTGGCACCGCTTGCCGCGATTTCGATCCCGTTGAAAATTAGGCTGTCTGACTTGGGCGCGTTGTTGATGTTGCTGTTCGGTCCTGCGCGAAATTCCAATTCAAACGTAAGCGGGTTCGCCCGCGCAACTTGCGCATAGTTTCTGGCAAGTGCCGCTTGTTGCGCCGGACCACGCGCAAAAGGCTCGGAACGTCTTAGCCAAATTTGGGCGCGCGTATGTTGCCCATGACGAAGATAACTTTCAGGAATAAGGATCGCCGCTGCAAATTTCTCTGACGGATTTGCGGTTTTGCGAAACGCTCTTTTGCCAGCAAACCGTGCGGCAGTGGACCGACCCAGTAAACGCTCGGCTGCCGCCAGTGAAAAAAGTGCTGAAACATCGTCAGGGTCGGCACGCAAAAGTCCAAGTGCCACCTCACGTGCGGCGCGTGGTTCGGATTGATTAACCAAGGTTTGCGCAAATACCCGTGCTTCTTCTTTGCTCAAACGTAACTGATCTGAGCTTTGGGCCATCACTGTTTGGGGCGCGCCTATAGCAAAAGCCACTAGGCAAACGCACAATAAGATGGGGTGCCTCATCACCACGTCACGGATCGCGGTTGACGCTATCTGTGCTGAAAGCACCAACTTCACGGGCGTTGAATTCTGAACTGAGCACAATCGTATCGGTTTCACGTTCAACCAAAGTAGCACCCGCAGGCAGCTGGAATACGAAATCTGCAATGACTTCACCGCGCCCAATACGCTCGCGCACAAGGCGCAAATCATTCGGTAGACTTGTTTGAGTAAAGAGCTGTGGTTCTTCATCAATGACCTGCGAATATGTGACCGTATCGAACCCCACACGTTGAATACCTGCGACACCTTCAATCTTTATAAACCCAGCAACGGCTGCGGCATCTTTGCCGTTAAAGCCCCCGTCATAGATACCGTTGTCGCGCGGGTCGCCCTCAAAGGCAGTTCCGGCCTCGGCTTCGTTGATTTCTCCGTCACGATTAAATTCGGTGTCCACAAGCAACACATTAGGTAGCGCATTTGGGATCGCAGCGCCGCCACCGGGGGCAGCACGTTGCCTATTTGTGATTGCGCCGCGCAAAGTGCCGCCAATGTTTTCGACTACATCAATATCTGCGAAATCGACATCAATGCGAAGGTCACCGGTCACCAGTTCAATTCCGCCGCGTCCCTGATCAAATGTGCGATACCCCGCATAATCGCCCGCGTAGGTGTAGGTGGCAACGCCTGGTAGCGTGATCGTGTTGCCGATGCGCCGAAGGTTTGCACCGCCATATCCAAACCCAAGATAATCGCCAGAGGCAACCGCAGTTGCTTCGTATTCGGGCGAACGTATGAAGACGGCGTAGTAGGTGTCAAAAGGCTGATCGCCTGCGCGCTCATTGCGGTATTCGATGGTGCGCGCGTTAATCTGTTGAACCTGCTCGTAAATACCGCCGGTTATGTCAGAGTTGTCGAATGGAAGGTTATTCAGGACCAACTGATTGGTTGTCTCGTCAAAATCCACTGAATTTAGAATGAGGTTCTCGGAGGGACTGAACAAAAAGCGATTGTCGGGCGTGGCTCCTGCACCCGTGTTTGGGTCACTTGTCGTGTCTTGTGCTGGAATGCCGTCGATGATGAACGGGTTCGTCCCGTCACCGCCACATCCTAAAATTGGCGCAAAGCCTAGGGTTGCAATCAACAATCGCGGAAAAATACCCAACATTTCAACACTTAAACTGGCAATCATTACACAGCCCAATAGTCTAATTTCTGGTGATTTAAGTCAACAAGCCAGCGGCGAAAAACCCCAGCATATGGCCGTTTATTGATGGGCAGTTCCCAGATATAGTGCAGAAGCGAATCTGGACAGAAAGACAACACCATGCCTGTAACGCCCGAGCAACAAGCCGAAATCGATGCACAACGCGCTATGCGTCACCAAACAGCGCGCGCCACAGTGCCTGGTATGGAAGCACATTTGTATGAGTCGAAACCTGTTCTGGATCACGGCTTTATCCGCGTCATTGACTACATGGGCGATGACAACGCGATTACGCAAGCGGCACGGGTAAGCTATGGTAAGGGTACCAAGTCAGTGCAAAATGACGAAGGCCTGATCCGGTATCTGATGCGCCACTGGCACTCCACGCCGTTTGAAATGTGCGAGATTAAGTTGCACGTGAAGTTGCCGGTTTTTGTAGCCCGTCAATGGATCCGTCACCGCACAGCGAACGTAAATGAGTATTCCGCGCGCTACTCAATTCTTGACCGCGAGTTTTATATCCCCGCACCCGAGCATCTTGCAGCTCAGTCTGTGATCAACAACCAAGGTCGCGGCGAAGCACTGCAGGGGGATGAGGCAGCACGGGTGCTTGAATTCCTGAAAGCCGATAGCAACCGCGCTTATGATCACTACGAAGAGATGATCAGTGAAGATGGCCAACAAGGGCTGGCACGAGAGCTTGCGCGGATGAACTTGCCTGCTAACATTTATACCCAGTGGTATTGGAAAGTGGACTTGCACAACCTTTTCCATTTCCTGCGCTTGCGCGCGGATAGCCACGCACAATACGAAATACGTGTTTACGCCGATGCGATCTGTGATGTGGTCAAAGATTGGGTGCCATTTGCGTATGGTGCTTTTGAAGATTACCGTATGGGCGGAGCACAGTTCTCTGGTCGCGGCGTTGAGTGTTTGCGTCGTATGATGTCAGGTGAAGAAGTGACCCAAGAAACATCGGGCATGTCCAAAGGTGAGTGGCGCGAATTCATGGCAATTGCCAAGCCCGACTAGGCAAAGCGTCGTAGTTTTGGAAACAGACCGTTTCCGTTGTATAGTTTGACCTATGCGGGGCAACGCGTCACCGTAGGAATGTTAACGAGTAATGCGCGTCGGTGCAGGGAGTTATTATGATCAAAACAATTGCAATGTGTGCCGGATTGGTCTGTACAACGACCGTCGCAGCATCAGCGGGAGACCGTGTTTACCGCTATGACAGCGCTGCCAATTATTGCCCTGCGGGTCTACAGCCTGTCACAATGAGTGGTGTTATTTGCTGCGGTAAGCCAAATGCTGGAAGCTATCAGCAGGCGATGATGCACCCTGTTTGGCACGCTCGAAAGCGCCACAAAGATGTAATCACCCATAGTCATGTAAAGCGCCACGGCTATGTCACATATCATTCGCATGGTGGGACTTCGCACAGTCAATAGGTACAGGTACCCCGTTGCAAACAAAAAAGCCCGCCACGATCAATCGTTGCGGGCCTTCGAATTTAGTAACGCGTGATTGACGGTTACAGCAGAACCAACTCACCAGCGCTTTCACGGCCATCACGGCCTGAAATCATTTCGTACTGAATTTTTTGGTCGTCGTTCAAGCCGCGCAAGCCAGCGGCCTCAATAGCTGAAATATGTACAAAAATGTCTTTGCCGCCATCATCCGGTGCGATGAAGCCGTAACCTTTTGTTTGGTTGAACCATTTTACGGTGCCAGTAGCCATCCGCTATCTCCTTAGTGTCGAACCGCGCTTGGCGGCAATCTTGATTGTATTCAAGCGGTGCGCCGCTGGAACAAACTGTGTAAGAAACTAGCTAGCACCGTAGTTTGAAAATCAAGTAACAAGAATGCAGGAGCTTCGAAATAAATGACCATCACAATTTACGGGATTAAAGCGTGCGATACGTGCCGCAAAGCTCTCAAAGAGATTGAGGGTTCAGTATTGCACGATGTGCGTGATGCTCCGCTGAGCGAGGCACGGCTTAAGATTTTCCACGATATGTTTGGCGAAAAGCTGTTGAATATGCGCTCAACCACTTGGCGTGGCTTGTCGGGAGAGGACCGTCAGATCGCACCGATCCAACTGTTGCTGGCGCATCCCACATTGATGAAGCGACCGATTATTGCGTCCCACGACCATACGACAATTGGTTGGGATGCGGCTGCGAAGGCTGTTTGGCTTTAGACGACGGCACGCTTTAATAATCGGTCCACTGAAAACGGACCGGCACCGCGTACGACCAAAACAAGCAACACAAAAACCCAAAGGGTGCGCTGATCCATGATCAACGCGCCTGAAGCTTTATCAAACCATGCGCCCAAATCGGCCCCGCCCACATTATGTCCGGTAATGTCGACGATCGATTGTACCAACACAAAGCCGATCATACCAATTGCTGCGAGGCGCGTCAGAAGACCAATGATAATCAGAAGCGGCAGGGCGTACTCCGCGTATGTCCCCGCCATCACGACCACCAAGTGAAAGACCCCAAGTTGTGACGTATCATAGCCAGCTGCTTCAACAGCTTTGGGAAATATTTGGATGTAGCCACCATCAGATGGACTGAAAAAGCCGTCAAGTTTTGTGCCTGCTGATGCCCAATAGTATTGCAGTAGAACCGCGCCAAACACGAACCGCGCCAATGTGGGGGTGATGATGTCACCGGCGGCAGAGAGACGCGCAAAAACCGCGTTATGCAGAGAGATAAGCGTATTCATGTCAGGGGGCTTTCTGTGATGGAGGTGATCGCATTTCCCGCCAGCAGCACACCAAGGGCTGCGCTTAGGTCAAAGCCCGGTGCTGCGGCTAGGGCAGTGTCGTGGGCGTTGCCGAAGTTATGTTCTGCGAGGGCGCCAATAAAGGTTGCTGTACCAACACCGAGTAGATGTGGCACCGGGTCAAATTCGGCGCGGGTTATCAAGACGGCTTGGCCTCGCGCTCCGTTGGGCAGTTCCGTACCCAACATATTTGCCGCCCAGATACTGTAAATAGGCCACCTAGAGCGTAAGATCTGAACCGCTGGCGCCAGTGTGAAATACATGCTCATCAATGCATCTGGCTCAATTGACCCCAGCAAGTCAGCAGCAACTGGGCGCGCATCAGCTGCGTGGTAACTTCTGCGCATTGCTAACTCGAGACGTGCCACATCGGACAGGTAACCAAGCTTCGTTGCGGGGGCAAAGCTGGTCAGAAACTTGGGCAGTTCCGCACCATAATGCATCATCATGGGGCTTTCAGGGGGATGTTTGCGAATGAAAACGCTGGCCATCGCCGTAAAGAAATCATCGCCGACCAGTTTGTGTACCACTGGAAACCCTTCTTTCAGGGCATTGGTCAGGCTAACTGCAACGTTGTTGCGATAGACAGCAAAGCGTTTGGGGGCCGTTTCGCCCTTCGGATCGATCAATCCCGCAGGCGTTGCTGCGTTTGGATCAAGCAGCGCCTGCGTGAATGCATCTTGGGAAAGCACGCAGGGACCGCCGTTTGCAAAGCGGTTTTGGCGCGTGCGGCCTCGGCTGCTAGCACGGGCCATTCGGGCACATCCGTATCCCATTCTATCAAAACGGGGCGCAACCCAGCCGTGCGCAACACATGATCTAGGAGCACCCAAACGGGTTCAGCTACCTCACGCCCGTGGCTATCAATAAGCAACGGTGCGCCGTGGTCATCAATATCATGATCATGGCCACTGATATGTATTTCGCCCACATGAGCCAGTGGAAACGCGTTTAAATATGAGAGCGGGTCTGTTTGCTGGTTGGTAGCTGAGATAAACACATTGCTTACATCCAGCAGCAGCCCGCAGCCCGTACGTTCGACCAGTTCTGTTAGAAACTCTACCTCAGGCATTTGGGTTTCTTTGAACGCGAGATAGTTGGACGGATTTTCCAACAGCATTTGACGACCAAGGGCATTTTGCACCTGATCAATATGTGCGGCAACTGTGTTCAGCGTTTGGTCTGTGTAGGGTAGGGGCAATAGGTCGTTTAGAAAGCCCATGTTATGGGTCGACCACGCAAGATGTCCTGAAAAACTTGCGGGGTCCACGCGGTCACAAAGTTTCTGGAGCCGTTTCAAATGCGCAGGATCAAGGGGCCCTTCGGAGCCAATAGACAGCCCAACACCACGAATGGAGAGAGGGTATTTCGCGCCAAGCGCCTCAAGCTGTGCAAGGGGACGCCCGCCGTCATCCATGTAGTTTTCTGCGTGTATCTCAAGCCAATCAACCGCGCCTCCGGATGGCATAATGTCAGAGAAATGCTGCGGTTTATAACCCACGCCAACGCCGTGCGTTAGCTTGGCAAAATCAGGGGTGTTGGAGTGGTCAAACATGAAGAAACTTTCGGCGATCTTTAGAATGTACACGCGCAAGGTCGTTCCCCGCGCGTGTACCAGTGCATCAGATTATGCTGGTAGGTCATGCTCAAGTGGCTCAAGTGACCCCATGCGGTCGCCGTCAACTTCAAGAGTGTCGCATGTGCCAGCTGCAACAAGTGTCCACGCGTTGCCTTGATAATCAACTGTTGAGGTGCCTGCGCACGTTGTACCAGGGCCTGCGGCGCAATCGTTTTTGCCAGCAAGAGATACGCCGTAGCATTTCTCTTTTGCGCCAGCAGCTTCAGAAACGGTTGCGTGAGAGGTCAGCGCTGCTGCGATAGAAGCGGCTACTGCAAGTGATTTAGCTGTTGTCGACATGTGAACGTCCTTTCAAGAGTGTGTGTCAAGGTCCCTAAAACATCAGGAATGACTTCAGATTGCGCTTGAAGGCGATAAGTTGCCACTCACGGGCGCGTGATGCACGGTGCCGGGATCTAACGTTATGGTTTGGGCCGCGCTTTTGCGCCAATCTGGGCTGTTTGTGTCAGTACAAACAGCAAAAGGCCGCCCCGTGCATGGACACGGGGCGGCCTTTGTAACATTTTCAGTAGTCAAATTTAGCACATCTCTGTGCAATGACTACAGATGTTTCAGTTCCGCAAATCGGGCGGTGTCGCGTCTTGGGCAAGCTGTGGAAGGGTCTCTGCAAAACTTTGCACAGACGTCTGCTTTTCACCGAGGCGGCGGATTGAGACAGTTCCTTCTTCAACTTCGCGGGCGCCAACCGCCAAGATCACAGGCACTTTACCCAAGCTGTGTTCGCGCACTTTGTAGTTGATTTTCTCATTGCGAATGTCTGCTTCAGCGCGGATGCCAGCGGCGCGCAGTTCCTCAACTTTTTGCAATACATAGTCATTCGCATCCGAGATAATCGCCGCCACAACAACTTGACGAGGGGCCAACCAGAACGGCAGCTTGCCAGCGTGCTCTTCGATCAAGATGCCGATGAAGCGTTCAAAACTGCCCAAAACAGCGCGGTGCAGCATAACGGGGCGGTGGCGTTCGTTGTCAGAACCAACAAAAGTTGCATCAAGCCGCTCGGGTAAGTTGGGGTCAACCTGCAGCGTGCCGCATTGCCAGTTGCGGCCAATGGCGTCTGTCAATGTGAACTCAAGTTTCGGGCCGTAAAATGCGCCTTCACCCTCCAGAAGTTCATAGGCGTAGCCTGCGTTTTGACATGCGTCACCTAGTGCGGCCTCAACGCGGTCCCAGCTTTCGTCCGATCCGATCCGCTTTTCTGGGCGCGTAGAGAGCTTGATTGTCCAATCTGTAAACCCAAGGTCGGCGTAGATTTCAGCAAGAAAGTCGATGAACTTCTTGGTCTCTGCCGTGATGTCGTCCTCAGAACAGAAGATGTGCCCGTCATCTTGTGTGAAACCGCGCACGCGCATGATGCCGTGCAGTGCGCCTGAAGGCTCGTAACGGTTACAGCTGCCAAACTCTGCCATGCGAAGTGGCAGGTCGCGATATGACTTCAGGCCTTGGTTGAAGATCTGTACGTGACACGGGCAGTTCATTGGCTTCAGTGCGTTCACCGCTTTTTCACGGGCGTGTTCTTCGTCGACTTCAACGATGAACATGTTCTCTTGGTATTTGTCCCAGTGCCCTGAGGCTTCCCACAGTTTGCGGTCAACCACTTGCGGTGTGTTCACTTCAACGTAGCCGCCGCCACGCTGTTTGCGGCGCATATAGTCCTGCAGCAGTGTGTACACCGTCCAGCCGTTGGGGTGCCAGAAAACCTGACCTGGCGCTTCCTCTTGCATGTGGAACAAGTCCATCTCGCGGCCCAGTTTACGGTGATCGCGCTTTGCGGCCTCCTCAAGCATGTTGAGGTATTTACGCAGGTCCTCTTTGTTCTGGAATGCCACGCCGTAGATACGTTGCAGCATTGCGCGGTCGCTGTCGCCGCGCCAGTAGGCGCCCGCCACAGACATCAATTTGAACGCATCTGCGGGAACTTGACCTGTGTGTTGCAAGTGCGGGCCACGGCATAGGTCTTGCCAGTCGCCGTGCCAATACATCCGAAGCGGCTCATCGCCCGGGATCGCTTCGATCAATTCAACTTTGTAAGGCTCACCGCGATCTTCGTAATGTTTGATCGCAACGTCGCGCTCCCAGACTTCGGTGCGCACTGCGTCCCGCAAGTTGATGATCTCTTTCATCTTCTTTTCTATGGCACCCAGATCTTCGGGTGTGAAAGGTTCTTTGCGGTCAAAATCATAATACCAGCCGTTGTCGATAACTGGCCCGATTGTGACTTTGACGTTTGGCCAAATTTCTTGAACTGCGCGCGCCATGATGTGCGCCAGATCGTGACGGATCAACTCAAGCGCAAGCTCGGCGTCTTTCATGGTGTTGATGGCAATCGCCGCGTCGGTGTTTATGGGCCATTGTAGGTCCCAGTGTTGGTCGTCGACAGTTGCGGAAATAGCCTTTTTGCCAAGGCTTGTGGCGATGGATGTCGCAACTTCGGCGGGTGTGACGCCTGCGTCGTAGCTGCGCTGTGATCCATCGGGGAGGGTGAGGGTGGTTTGGGCGCTCATTGGCGTGCCCTTTCGTCAGTTTCGCGCCTACAAAAGCGCGCGGTTGCGGGTGGGGTTCGGCACCGTTGTGCCGTTTGTTGCGAAACTCGTCAAGCGCAGGTTTCGACCGTGCGAAGGGGGCGTGCGCCGCGCCGCGTCAAGACTACAGCTGGCGCAGCGCAGAAACGTGTTGTCAGCTAGTCTTTTGCAAGCTTGTCTTGAGTTTTCGTGCTAAAATCTGAGGCATCATGGCGCTCATGCAATTGGTTTTCGGGCTCACCCCACGCACGATTTACTTTGTTGCCACGCACATAGGCAGGGCGCGCCATGATGTTTTCTGCCCAACGGGTCACATTGGTATAGCTTGCCGCATCCAGAAACTTCTGTGCGCCGGGATAAACCAAGTCTTTGACCACTGCGCCGTACCACGGAACCGTTGCAATATCCGCGATCGTGTATTCATCGCCTGCCAAATATTCACGGTCTTCAAGGTTACGTTCTAGCACGTCGAGTTGGCGTTTAGCTTCCATCGTGAAGCGGTTGATGGCGTATTCGAATTTTTCAGGTGCGTAGGCGAAAAAGTGGCCAAAGCCGCCGCCCAAATAGGGCGCGGAACCTTGCAGCCAAAAGAGCCAGTTCAACGTCTCGGTCCGTGCCTCGATATCTTTTGGGAGGAACGCATTAAATTTCTCTGCCAGATACAAAAGGATCGCACCGGACTCGAACACGCGCACGCCAGTGTCTTTGTCAAAAAGCGCGGGAATTTTTGAATTGGGATTAACGTCGACAAACCCGGTAGAGAATTGATGGCCTTCTTGGATGTTAATCAACCACGCGTCGTACTCAGCGCCAGTGTGACCTGCGGCCAACAGCTCTTCGAGCATCACTGTGACTTTGACGCCGTTTGGTGTTGCTAGTGAGTGAAGTTGCAGCGGATGTACGTCACTTGGCAAATCTGCGAAGTGTGTAGGGCCCGCGATGGGGCGGTTGATTGAGGCAAATTTGCCTCCAGATGCGCTGTCCCATGTCCAGACTTTTGGGGGCGTGTAACTCATGTGCGACCTCTTGGAATTGTGACCAGCCGGTTGGCCGGTGATGATCTCAGTCCAAGACCTAACCCGTTGTGAGCGGACTGCAATGGGACGGGCGCAGCGTTTGAATAAACTTAGGCTGCCCTACGTCACGTCGCGAATTGTGAAGTGCCGTGGGTAAGAAAGGCATTCAGGTTGGTGATATACCGCGCCCACGCTTCGGGCATCGCGGTGTCTGACGTGCCCAGCTTATCGTGCGCAATCGTAAGCCGTGTGTGACCTCCCGCGTCCCGAAGCGTAAATGCCAACAGCGATGTCTGCGTCTCGCCACCCCAAAGCGGGCGGAAAGACTGCTCAAGCCGGCGCTCAGGATCAACGTTTAGGTCAATCGTTTCAAGCAAGGTCGCCCCGTCACTCGCGTGGTGGGCCAGTCGTGCGCTGTCGCGCAAAACTTGGCCTGTGATGAAGTGGTAATGCGGAATTTCATCTGGATTTGTCAGCGCTTGCCAGACCCGCTTAGGCGCTGCTGTAAGTGTGCAAGACATCTCAAAATCAGGCGTGTGATCGGGCAGCGCGGCATCGGCCAGATGTGGTTTAAGGGTCATGACATCACGAACGGCTGGATGAATGCGCATCGGATCAAGCCACGTATCAAGCGCATCAAGAAGCGCCAATGGGGTAAGGGTGTGATACTTGAACCGCCCTTGCTTTTGGGTCTGGATAAGGCCCGCTGCTGTCAAAACTTTAAGGTGTTTCATCACGCCGAAACGGGTCATATCAAGGCGTTCTTCAAGCGCGGTAAGCGTTTGACCGTCTTGATCAAGAAGTGCGTGCAGCAGTGCACGGCGTGAGGGGTCAGCGATGGCTTTGAATATGTTGTCCATTTGTAGTGGATACGCTTAGGACATACAGGTGACAATATAGTCACAAGATAATCCAAATGCGCTTTTGGTTTAATCGCATTATGCGCCTGCTTGCGGTTGAACTTACGCGGGAAAGTCTTAGCCTAGGCGTATGAAAATGAGTTGGGGCGCTGTGCGATGAATAAGATTTTAAGCCATAACATGGTGAAGGGTGCAGTCGCATTCGGTCTGTGCCTTGGCCTTACAGCTTGTGGCGAAACCTCGGGTAGTGTCGCAGGGACATCCCCAAGCACACCGGCGAGTATATCCAAAAAAGCCGTACGTGCGCTTCCTGAGGGTGTTGGCGCGTCATCGCTCTATAAATCGCCTAATGGGTGCTATTCGGTCAGCCGCCGTGGGAGTGACGGGGCCTATCTGGAGCCGTTGATTGACCCGCTGTCCGGAGTTTTGGTCTGTGACTAAGCCGTCTGTTTGGCAGGCCCCCACGGGTCGCAAAATTGCCTACCACCTGACCGAAGGCAAAGGGCCTTTGGTCGTGTTCTTGGGCGGCTTCATGTCTGATATGTCAGGCAGCAAAGCCGTTTATTTGCAAGAATGGGCAGCACGCTCAGGCCGCGCGTTCTTACGCTTTGATTATTCAGGGCACGGTGTATCCGAGGGCGCATTTGTTGATGGGGCAATCGGTGATTGGTACGCTGACGCTGAGGGTTTGATCGCCCATGTCAGTTCGGGTCCTGTTGTCCTTGTTGGTTCATCAATGGGGGGCTGGATTTCGTTTCTGATTGCGCGCGCAGGTTTGGTGGATGTGGCGGGTATGGTTACCATCGCGGCGGCCCCTGATTTTACCGAGGACGGCTTTTTCGCAAGCTTTGATGCGCCAACCCGTGAGACCCTTGACCGCGAAGGTGTCGTGCATGTCCCGTCTGATTATGGCGCGCCATACCCGATTACCAAACGCCTGATCGAAGATGGCCGAAATAATCTGGTGATGCGGCAGCCTGTGGAATTACCATTCGTACTGCGCATGGTTCAAGGCACCGAAGATGCATCAGTCACCCGGGAAACTGCACTTGGTTTACTCGACCATGTAAGCTGTGAAGACGTTCGGCTGATGCTGGTCCGCGGCAAAAACCATTCGTTCAGCGATGATGATTGTCTCAAAATTATTGAGCAACAAATCGAAGACGTATTGGGTCTTGCCGGCTTGTGATTCTGCAACTTCAAGACTGCGTAGATTGAATGAGCCCGTTACGCGCCCCCTAAATGCTTGGCTGCACACTGCTTTGCATACCTTTGCAAAAACTGCTTGAGCCACGGGCGGAACGCTCTATTGTCACGCGAAAGGTGACATGACGCCAACCAAATTGGGGGACCTAAAATGGCTGAATATCTTAAGCGCGGCAAATCAGCAGAAGACGTAGCGGCTGATGATAAACAGACCCGTGACATCGTTGAGGGCATATTGTCCGATGTCGAAGCACGCGGTGATGCGGCGGTGCGCGATTTGTCCGTCAAGTTTGACAACTATTCACCGGAACGTTTTGCCCTGAGCCAATCTGAAATCGAAGCAGCCATGTCAAAACTGACCAGCCGCGAGATTGATGATATTAAGTTTGCCCAAGCGCAAATTCGTAACTTTGCCGAAATTCAGCGCGCCTCAATGACCGATGTTGAGGTCGAAACGATGCCGGGTGTTGTGCTAGGACACAAAAACATTCCGGTGCAATCCGCGGGTTGCTATGTGCCCGGTGGCAAATTTCCCATGATCGCGTCTGCGCATATGTCCGTTCTGACGGCTAAAGTGGCGGGCGTGCCGCGCGTTGTGGCGTCAAGCCCGCCCGTAAATGGTGAGCCCCACCCAGCTGTTGTGACTGCGATGCATTTGGCCGGCGCTGATGAAATCATGATTTTGGGTGGTATTCAGGCCGTCGCCGCTATGGCCATCGGTACCGAAAGTGTGAAGCCTTGCGACATGATCGTAGGCCCTGGCAATAAATTTGTGGCGGAAGCTAAGCGTCAGGTGTTTGGTAAAGTGGGCATCGATCTGTTTGCAGGCCCAACTGAAACCTGCGTGATTGCTGATGACACCGTAGACGCAGAAATTGTGGCCACGGATATTTTGGGTCAGGCGGAACATGGTTACAACAGCCCTGCAGTTTTGATCACAAACAGCCGTAAACTAGCCGAAGAAACACTAGTTGAGATTGAGCGTTTGCTCGAAATTTTGCCAACACGCGACACGGCACGCGTGAGCTGGGAAGAGTACGGCGAGGTCATTTTGTGCGACAGCTACGATGAGATGTTGAAAGTCTCTGAAGAGATTTGTTCCGAGCACATCCAAGTCATGACCGACCGTGATGAATGGTTCCTTGAAAACATGACCAGCTACGGCGCGCTTTTCCTTGGACCCCGCACAAACGTTGCAAATGGTGATAAAGTAATCGGTACAAACCACACGCTGCCGACCAAGAAGGCGGGTCGCTATACTGGTGGTCTTTGGGTTGGTAAGTTCCTGAAAACACACAGCTACCAGCGTGTCCTGACAGACGAATCTGCGACCCTTGTGGGCGAATACGGCAGCCGCCTGTGCATGATGGAAGGGTTTGTTGGGCACGCCGAACAGTGCAACGTGCGGGTGCGCCGATACGGCGGTGTCAACGTGCCATACGGTGGCGCAGCCCCTTACCGCGACGCGGCTGAGTAAGTTGAGGTCGCTCAAGGTAGTCTAAAAAGGGGCGCGCCGTCTGGTGCGCCCTTTTTGTATGGAGCCAATTTTACGGAGCAAAGACTATTCGTCGCGCACCAGCTTAGTCGTTGTCGGTCAAGCCTGCGCCTGCACCCGCCAGCCGTGATGCATCGCTTGCGGGGACATATGTTTTTGCGGCCAGCGTATTGAGGTGCGCGTTGAGCCCGTAAGACATAACAATACGCCCGATCGCAGGACGCGCTGTTGCTGTTTGAAAATAGCTAAGCGCCAGTCCCGTAAAGACGCCACATCCATCCGATGTGGGGTCAAGTAGATCGTCCATCATGGCGGGCAGCGTTGTGATTGGGCCAACGGAATGGGTCAATGCGTCGATCAAGTCGCCTTCGCTTCGTGACGCGTAGAGATGGAGGGCCGCTGCGATGCCAAAATCACGGGCTTGAGCGACGCCAAACCCTGCACCGCGGGCGGCTTTTTGAAGCAACATGCTTGCTTCATTTGCTGATTTTGAGGAAGTGCTCATGATCCAAATGTTGGCAGCCACCAGTCATCAGCAGCACTAAGTTCATTTGCAAGCGGCGCTCCTTGGTAAAGCGTCACGCGGGTCCAGCGGTCAGACTTCGGATCAAATTTGGAGGCCCCGAAAAATGATAACTTACACCGCAGCATATCAATTGGCAGGCATGTGTCGGCGATCAGGTTATCGCGGATTTCGGAATAAGGATGCTTGTCCAGACATTGCACACGTTCGGCAGCAAAGCGGTGTTCTGGGTGTGTAGCCAAAAACGCAGTCAATGAGCCGGACGCAGGAAGGTCTTTGGCCAAAGCCGCAACGCGGCGCGCAATATCAAGAGGGCTTTCAAGCTCCGCGCCATCTTCTTCGTGACGGTTGCCAAGACGGGGTTCTAACTTTTCTTCTGATACGTACCAAAACTGTGCACATTCGTCCCGTGCGCTGTAGTCGCGCGAAGTTGCCCAAGCCCAGTCCCGATTGATCAAGGCGTGTAGCTCTGAGGTGTCGCATGGGGTTAGCCGGGGCGCGCCAAACGGGTCGGCCATGCACTCTTCCAGCCCGTCTACCAATTCACCAAACGGCTCGATTATCATAGAGTAGAGCAATTCTTGCGCGTCCTCTGATAGGTCTTCGGCCTGCTGTAAAAGCGCCTCTATCGGAAAGGGTTTTTCGGCGGCTTCATGCCATGCTTCGCTATTAAGGTAGCCAACAATCGCTTCCCATTCTGCTTGCAGGGTCGATATGCGCGTTGCGGCGATAGCATCGGGCACAATCCATTCTGAAAGATGCTTTGCGGCGCGCTTGGCAAGGTTTTGCAACGTTGAGGCTGCACCGTTGGGCAGCTCTTCTAATGCTCTGATACGGGCCAATGCTGTCTCGCGGACCATAATCCAATTGTTCAACAAAACAGGGTGGGTGACCAAAAATGGGGCCATCCCAAGCCCTGTGGAATTACCGATCCCAAGGTGACGTTTAAGATGCGGATCAAGGGGGGCTTGGCCCACATGTTCGACCAACAGATGCGTGAAATGTCGGATCAGCCAAACAGTGAGCATTTCTGCTTGGAACGGACCTGAAAGCCCATCGCGTTCCGCTATGTCAGCGCGGTCTGCGATCCCGAATTTACCGTTTCCGTATACGGCCGTTGTGCGCATCAAATAACCTGTCTCGCGAACTATATGCTCATCTGGCTGCAGACCTGCCTGAAGGCGTTCAACCACATGCGACCAAAGCCGCACAGATTTATTCGCACGGCTCAAAACTAAATCAGAAGCGGTGAAGCGCGAGGCTTCCTGATGGGGCGCTGTAGCCACGATGCGATCAATTTCGGCTTGGGGTGGGATGCCGTCATAAAGGACAAATGCTGTGTCCCACGCCGTTGCAATTACGCGGTCGGTGCGTGCATCCGGATCAAGTTCAGTGCTGACAGCAACGAGGGAGTATACGTGCCCGCCAAGCGGTACGCTAATGACCGCGTGGCCGTATCCATCCGCGCTTATCTCCCAGACAGGGCAGGTGACAGTTGCATTTTCTGACGAAAGCCTGCGCAACAACGTGCGCAAAAAAGATAACCTTGTGGGGAATGATGCACCCAAACGACGCAGGCGCATCACGTCCGATGCGGGGCGCAGCTTAGCCTGTGGTGGGGGTGCAAAATCCTTCATGCAGGTCCAAACGCGTCAGCATAAAAACGATGCCAATTCGCGCCCATAATGCCGTCCACTTCGCCGGTTGTCATACCCGTAGCAAGCAATCCTTGGCGAATGTTGTCGAAGTCTCTGTTGTCTTTGAACCATGTGGGCATTGGGGGGAAACCTGCATCGGTGGCACTTCCCTCACCATAGTCAATGACCTTCGACCATCGTCCTACACGCATCCACTCGACAACGCTGTCAGGTTGATCTTGGCATAGATCTGTTCCGATGCCCAAATGCTCGGCACCATATTTTGAGGCAGCTTCTGCGATCATTTGGCAGAAACTTTCAAGCGTACATGCCGGGCCGCCGCTGAGGTGGTGGGGATAGATCGAAAAGCCCAACATGCCACCAGCAGAGGTGAGCGCGCTGAGAACCTCGTGGGACTTGTTGCGTTTTGCCGCATGCCACCAAGCGGGGTTTGCGTGGGTAATCGCGATCGGGCGGGTCGAATGATCAATCGCCTCAAGAGTTGAGCGATCAGCGCTGTGCGACATGTCGACAACCAAGCCAACGCGGTTCATTTCGGCAATGGCCTGTTTACCAAAGCGGGTCAGGCCCGTATCTTCATCCTCATAGCAGCCCGTCGCAAGCAGCGACTGATTGTTATACGTCAGCTGCATGAACCGCACACCAAGTTGGTGGCAAATCTCAATCAATCCAATGTCATCTTCGATGGGCGACGGGTTTTGAAATCCAAAGAAAATCGCTGTGCGGCCAGTCTCCATTGCGCGTGTGACTTCTTGGGCAGTGGTGCCGCGCATGATAAGATCGCCACAGGTCTCAAACCAACGGTTCCATGCTTCAAGTTGCAGAACCATTTCACGAAACGACTCGTGATAAACAATAGTAACATGAACAGCATCAACGCCGCCTTCACGCATCTGTTCAAAGATGCTGCGCGACCAGTTGCAATACTGCAGGTTATCAATCAGGGGCGTTTTCATAATTGCCACAAAAACGTGCAACTTGCGTTCTGTCCAGTCTATTTACGACAGTTCGTGAGTTTGAATTGCCGTCATTCTGTTTGATTGATTTTGGACCCACAAGGCTCTTGCCATTTGTGCCGCCAAGTCATTTGATGCTCGGATAACTATGGGAGACAATTACATGAAAACGACTACCGCTCTTTTTGCGGCCACTCTTTTGGCGTCTACCTCGCTGGCCTCAGCCGAGAGCCTGCGTTGGGCGCGTGCTGGCGACAGCTTGACGCTTGACCCCCATGCGCAAAACGAAGGTCCAACACATACGTTGGCACACCAAATCTATGAACCGCTGATCATTCGTGACACAGCTGGCGCGTTCCAGGCTGCCCTCGCAACTGAGTGGGCGCCTAAAGAAGGCGACGCAAATGTCTGGGTCTTCAAGCTGCGCGAAGGCGTGACTTTCTCTGATGGCTCTGCATTCACATCAGAAGATGTTGTGTTCAGCTTCGAGCGTGCAAAATCCGAAAAGTCAGCCATGAAAGAGCTGCTGACTTCCATCGTGGAAGTGCGCGCAGTAGACGACATGACCGTTGAATTCGTCACCGATGGTCCAAACCCGATCCTGCCCAACAACTTCACCAACCTGTTCATCATGGACAAAGGCTGGACTGAAGCGAACGGTGTTGTGAATGTGCAAGACATCGCCAACGGCGAGACAACATTTGCCGCAACAAATGCGATGGGCACAGGCCCATACACTCTTGAAAGCCGCGAGCCTGACGTCAAAACCGTCTTGAAAAAGCGCGATGGCTATTGGGGCGCAGGTGAGTTCCCACTGGAAGTAACTGAGATTGTCTACACACCAATCCAAAACGCCGCGACACGTGTTGCAGCACTTTTGTCAGGTGAGGTCGACTTTATCCAAGACGTGCCGGTACAGGACTTGGGCCGTGTTGATTCATCAGATGGCCTGAGCGTGAAAACAGCGCCGCAAAACCGCGTGATTTTCTTTGGTATGGATCAAGGCAAAGCGGATCTGGAAAACGACAACGTAGAGGGGGCAAACCCGCTGGCTGATGTTCGCGTTCGCCGTGCGATGTCCATGGCGATCAACCGCGATGCGATCAAACAGGTCGTTATGCGTGGTCAGTCACAGCCAGCAGGCATGATTGCACCGCCATTCGTTAATGGTTGGACTGCTGAGATGGATGGTTCATCGGCGACGGACGTTGAAGGCGCAAAAGCGTTGATGGCAGAAGCTGGTTATGCAGATGGTTTCTCCATCCAACTGGATTGCCCGAATGACCGCTATGTGAACGACGAAGGCATCTGTCAGGCGTCAGTTGGTATGCTGGCCCAAATCGGCATTACAGTTAACCTTGATGCGAAACCCAAAGCACAGCACTTCCCGCTGATCCAAAACGGCGAGACAGAGTTCTACATGCTGGGTTGGGGCGTTCCGACATACGATTCCGAATATGTCTTCAACTTCCTGACACACTCACGTTCTGGCGATCGTGGTTCTTGGAACAACACAGGGTTCTCTGATGCGGCGATTGATGCAAAAGTTGTATCCCTTGCGTCTGAAACTGACCTTGCCAAGCGCAACCAAACCATTGCCGATATTTGGGCCGTGGTTCAGGAAAACCAGCAGTACATCCCCATCCACCACCAAGTGTTGAACTGGGGTATGAGTGATGCAGTTGTCACAGAAGTGTCCCCTGAGGATGATCCCAAGTTCAAGTTTTTCACAATGAACTAATGACTGACGCGGCTGAAATACCTTCAGCCGCGTTTGTTTCTGTTATCAGAAATGACAAACGGCGGCTTTCATAGGGCCGCCGTTTTTTCGTGTCCAATGCCGCTGAAGTCAGTGGCGCATTTACATGGTGTCTTTTTCGGTAACCTGCTGCACCGCACCGGCAAAAAGCAGATATAGCGTCGTCAGGATCAAGCCCCAGTAAACGACGGGCTGCAAATCAAACTGTACCCAAGCGGCCCATCCTGCAAAGAACGTCCACGCCAGTGCCGTAGGTAGCGTGAGTGTACGCCAACGCTGTGTGCGTACAGGGTGGACGAATTTTACAGGGGCGAACATGGCGATTGCCAGCACAACGACTGCGGCCAAGATGACCCAGTGACCCGGTTGCAGCGCGAAGAAAACAAGCACAGCCATGTTCCAGCACCCTGGAAATCCCGAGAATGAATTGTCTTTAGTTTTCATGCGCGTATCACAGAAATAAAGCGCCGATGTGAACGTAATCACGATGATTGTGGCCCAGCCGGTCCACCCCTCGAGCAAACCTGATGTGAACAGCGCAAATGCCGGAATGAACACATACGTCAGGTAGTCAATGATCAAGTCCAGCAGCACCCCATCAAACAAGGGAGCGTTTGTTTTCACGTCATATTTACGGGCAAGCGGGCCGTCGATGCCATCTACAAAAAAGGCGACAACCAGCCATAAGAACATCATTGGCCAATCGCCCTTAACGGCCTCAAGCATAGCGAGCATTGCGAAAACAGCGCCAGTGGCGGTGAACAGGTGAACAGCGAGAGCTTTATTTTTAATCGACATTCGGTGGTGCTAATCGTTTTTTTCTAAATTGCAAAGCTTTCTTAACGCCTTCTCACCGTCGCGGGTGCGCGCGCTCGTAAACGTCCATCAAATGCGCAGTGTCGACTGCGGTGTAGGCTTGGGTTGTTGAAAGGGATGCATGCCCAAGCAGTTCTTGAATGGCGCGCAAATCTCCACCGGCACCAAGCAAGTGGGTCGCAAACGAATGTCGCATGGCGTGCGGAGTTGCGGTGGCCGGAAGGCCAAGTTGAAGCCTTGAGCGTTCCATTACTTTTTGAATGAGCCGTGGATTAAGCGCACCCCCGCGCGCGCCCCGAAACAGCGCCATGTCAGGTTCAGATGGGTGGGGACAGAGCGTTATGTAGGCGTCAACGGCCTCACGTGCAGCGCTTATCACAGGGACAATGCGTTCTTTGCCGCCCTTACCTTTGATGCGCAAAACATCTGCAAGCGGTGCGTCGCGTCCCTTGAGCCCAAGAGCCTCTGAAATACGCAGACCACAGCCGTAAAGCAGCGTAACAACCGCCACATCCCGCGCCCCGATCCAAGCCTCGGTTGCCTGAACCTCGAGATTATCCAGAACTTTGACAGCCGCGTCTTTGGTCAACGGGCGGGGTAATTTGTTTTGAAATTTGGGCGCGCGGGTTGATAGAAGGGCGGTAGGTTCAAACCCCTCGCGCTCGGCCAGCCAAGCATAAAAAGACTTCACCGCAGATAACGACCGCGCCAGCGAGCGCGCACCAACGCCGCGCCCGCGTTCAAACGCCATCCACGCGCGCATGTCTTGCACAGTGATTTCCTTTAGCGCGTTTAAGCCTTGTGGTGCGGGTGTGTGCTGGGTGATGAAAGTCAGAAAGCCAAGGATGTCCGTTTGGTATGCTTCGGTTGTGTTCTTGGCAGCACCTCGCAGCGCTGTCATTTGGCTTAGAAACGTCGCAAGGGCATCCGTCGCCGCCGGACTGATTTGAACGCCAAGGGTTGGTTTTTCTTGGGTCACGCGAGCCAGCGGCGTAGAGCACGCTCAAAAACACCACCAAAGAACGCAAGCAAATCAGTACCTTGCTGTGGTTTGAACATATGTGGATGTTCCGCGCCCATCACCAACATTCCTCCGAGGCGATCTTTTCCAAGGTCCAGCTTTATGCAAGCCTCAGAACGGATCCACTCGTGCTTATCGCCATATACGGCCGCACTTTTAGGGCTGACTTGGCGCAGGGAAACAGCACGGCTTTCACCACCTTTGCCGGCTGTCACATAGTCTTCGATAAAGCCCGCTTCATGGACGCTTAAGACATCTGCAAGTGTTTGCGCGGCTACTGTGCTGTCAGATTGGCTGCTTTCAAGAACAAGGCGGACACAATCTACGCGCAGAATTTCAGCGACCTCGCCGTCAAGGTTTTGCAAAAACGTCTCAAATTCTGTGGGGTCTAGCATCCGCAAAATTGCGCGCTGCACTTGGTTGGTGCCTGCAAGGTTTTCATAAGCTGCGGCAATAACACTGCGATGGGTGTCTTCAAGCCGGTCAAGACGTGCCTCAAGGCGCTCCATTGCAGCACCGCGCAGATCAACCACATTCGTGCCTTGCCCACGATCGTTTGCGGCGACCAAAGCCCTCATCACGTCATGATCCTCCAAAACCAGTTCGGGAGTTTCGATAATCGTTTTGCGTAGCGCCTCTTGGGCATCTGTCAGTTTATTTGTGTCAGTCATGGAACCTGCTCGTGCCGAATGCTGTCGTTGTTTTTTGCTCTTATAGCATGGTTGCGCAAAGCCGTGCAGGGGGTTTTGTGCGCATATGGCTTTGACGCAACAAAAAGGCCGCACCACCGTAATATGGTGCGGCCTAGTTATGTGTATTCGCAAGCCCTGAAAGGGCGAAATCTTAGACGATCTTGATGCCTGCCGCTTCGGCGTCTTTCATGAAGGTCGCCAGACCAGCAGCAGTCAGCGGGTGACCTGCCAGCTTTTCGATCACTTCGGGCGGAGCCGTCATGACGTCTGCACCGATCCGTGCGCAGTCTGCCACGTGGTTCACTGTACGGATTGACGCGGCGAGGATTTCAGTCTTGTAGCCGTAGTTGTCGTAAACAGTGCGAATATCTTCGATCAGCTCAAGACCGTCGATGTTGATGTCATCGAGACGACCAATGAACGGGCTGATAAAAGTCGCGCCCGCTTTGGCAGCCAACAATGCTTGGTTGACTGAGAAGCACAGAGTGACGTTAACCATTTTGCCTTCGTCTGACAGCACTTTACACGCCTTAAGTCCGTCCCAAGTCAGAGGCAGCTTTACAACGATGTTGTCAGCAATCTTGGCCAACTCGCGGCCTTCTGTGATCATGTCATCGGCGGTCAGCGCCACGACTTCTGCAGAAACTGGGCCACTGACGATGTCGCAAATCTCTTTGGTCACCTCAAGGATGTCGCGGCCTGACTTTTTGATCAGCGATGGGTTGGTTGTTACACCGTCTACCATCCCGGTTTCGTTCAGTTTCGCGATTGCATCGATATCTGCGGTATCTACAAAAAACTTCATTGTGGCATCCTCTGGCTTGGCCTTTGTCGCGTCAGCGTTTACCCCAGTAGAGGCACGTTTGAAAGGGCGCAGCGTGGGAGAGCAAAGGTATTTTCAACAAGGCGAGATCGTGGGCGTTTTGCCTGCCGGTGCGCTCGACCGCGTTTTGGATTACAAAGCGCCGGAGGGCGGCTGTGGACTTGGTGCGTTTGTTGAGGTGCCGCTTGGGCCGCGCAAGATTGTTGGCGTTGTGTGGAAAGAAGGTGCGGGTACTTGGGATCCTGCCAAAGTGCGTTCCATCAAGCGGGTGCTTGAGGCTACGCCCATGCAGCCCAATATGCGTTCTTTTCTGACCCGTGCAGCGGAATATACTCTGACGCCCATGTCTGCGATGCTGCGCCTTGCTACCCGTGCACCAGGTTTGGGTGACACGCCCGCGATGCGAAAAATCTACCGCCTTGGCGCAAATGTGCCAGAGCGTCTTACCCCGACCCGTGAACGCGTTTTGCAGGTGCTCAAGGACTATCCGTCTTTGTCTTTTTCGCTCAAAGAAGTGGCTGAAATGGCGGGGGTTACGCCATCTGTGGTTAAAGGCTTGGCAAAGATGGGCGCTGTGGTCGAAGCAGACGCTCCCCGTGACACGGCTTATCCCAAGCTTGATCCGAGCTATGCAGGCAAAACGCTTTCATCGGATCAAGACGCAGGTGCGCGTCAATTGCGCAGCGCAGTTGCGGCAGGCAGGTATGGGACCACGCTTTTGAAGGGCGTCACGGGTTCCGGCAAAACCGAGGTGTATCTTGAAGCGGTGGCGGAGTGTTTGGCGCAGGGCTGCCAAGCTTTGGTACTGCTGCCCGAGATCGCGCTGACGTCTGAATTTCTAACCCGCGTTGAGGCCCGTTTTGGCGCGCGCCCTGCCGAGTGGCACTCAGGCGTGACCATGGCCGAACGCCGTCGTGCGTGGAAAATGGTGGGCGAGGGTGCTGCGCAATTGGTCGTCGGCGCGCGATCTGCGTTGTTCTTACCGTTTCAAAACCTTGGGCTAATCGTCGTCGATGAGGAACATGACACCTCGTATAAACAAGAAGATGGGGTGCTGTATAATGCCCGCGACATGGCGGTTCTTCGCGCCTCAATTAGTGCGGCACATGTGGTTTTGGCAACTGCGACCCCAAGTTTGGAAAGCTGGGTCAACGCGGAGCAGGGCAAGTATGCCAAGCTAGAGCTTAAAAGCCGCTTCGGCCCCGCTGTGATGCCCCAGATGCGCGCCGTTGATATGCGTGAGCAAGACCTGCCGTCTGATCGCTGGATTAGCCCTGCTTTGGCGGATGCGGTGCGCAGCAGGATCGAAAAGTCAGAGCAGTCATTGCTGTTTATCAACCGTCGCGGCTATGCGCCGATCACGTTGTGCCGCGCTTGCGGGCACCAGATCGGGTGTGATGATTGTGACGCCCGCATGGTCGAGCACCGTTTTCTGAAACGCCTTGTTTGCCATCAATGCGGCGAGACGAAACCCATGCCGGCGGTGTGCCCGTCTTGTGAGGCTGAGGATAAACTGGCCCCCGTGGGCCCCGGTGTGGAACGTCTGACTGAAGAAGCTGAAGCGCTTTTTGAAGGCGCGCGTGTTGTCACGTTGTCATCTGATCATTTTGGATCTGCGCGGGCCATGAAAGAACAAATTGAAAGCATCGCAGCGGGTGATGCGGATGTGATTATCGGGACGCAACTGGTGGCCAAGGGGCACAATTTTCCCAAGCTGACGCTGGTGGGAGTGATTGATGCGGACCTTGGCTTGCAAGGAAGTGATCTGCGTGCGGCAGAACGCACGTTTCAGTTAATGCGCCAAGTTGCAGGGCGGGCAGGGCGCGCAGAAGTTGCGGGGACCGCTTTGCTGCAGACTTATCAGCCGGATCATCCGGTTATTCGCAGTATTTTGTCGGGGGACGAAGACGGTTTCTGGGCCGCTGAGGCCGCGGAGCGTGAAGCCGCAGGTGTGCCCCCTTACGGGCGCATGGCTGGGATCATACTGTCGTCTGAGAACGTGCAAGAGGTCTTTGATCTTGGTGCGGCCATGGCCCGCAATGATGGCCCGCTGCGCCAAGTCGGAGCAACTGTTTACGGGCCTGCACCTGCGCCAATCGCACGGATCCGGGGGCGGCACCGCGTGCGGATGCTGGTTAAGGCCGATAAAACTGTACCCTTACAGGCGGCGCTATCGCGGTGGACTGCGCAGTTCAAAATACCAAATTCAATTCGCTTGGCGATTGATATTGATCCGCAAAGTTTTTTCTAATCTCGCAAGTAGCTGTCTGCGCATCCTAGTGAGCGTAAGTTGTTGTCAATTTGATGTGCGGGTTCTAGGTCTTTGCATATGAAAATGATTATAGATACTGACCCCGGCGTGGATGATGCACTGGCGATTGCGCTGGCTTGCGTGATGGATGAAATCGAGCTGATTGGCCTGACGACGGTGTTTGGCAACACCTATGTCGAACAGTCTGCCCGTAATGCGCGCTATATGCTGGATATGCTGAAACATAAGGCACCTGTGGCCAAGGGGGCTGCGTTTGCATTGGGCCGCGACAGCCATGACCCGTCTGATTATGTGCACGGGCCCGAAGGATTTGGTGCGCTCACTGATATTCCTCAGATTGGTCTTGATGATCCGCGCAGTGCGGCACAGTTTTTGGTGGATGCAGCGGCTGAACATAAAGGTGAGCTGGTCATTTGTCCTATTGGCCCGCTGACCAATATTGCTCTCGCGCTTGAGCTTGATCCCAATTTTGCAGCCAACGTAAAAGACATCATATTGATGGGTGGCGCTTATCAGCATGCGGGCAACATTACGCCCCATGCGGAGGCGAATATCTATAATGATGCCGTTGCCGCAGATGCGGTGTTTGCAAGCGATCTGAACGTGACGATGGTGGGACTTGATGCCACGATGCAAACTCTTTTGACGTGGGATGACTTTGTTCAGATGGGCAAAGATGCCCCGCGCGTTGGTGGATTTATCCGTGATATTTCAGATTTCTACCTGCGGTTTTATCGCTCGATTGGTATTGAAGGCGGTTGTGCGATGCATGACAGCATGGCGGTTCTTGTTGCTGCCGTCCCTGAGCGGTTCACTTTTGAAGACAGTGGCTTACAGGTCATTCTTGACGGGGATGAGTTGGGCCGCACCTGTGCTGATCCAAGTCGCAAGAAAACCCGCATTGCCATGGGCGTTGATACCTCTTGGGCGGTACCTTACGTCAAAAGTGAAATTGCGCGCCTGTCGTAACGCTTGATTTATGCCGCTCCTGTGCCAGATTATGGCGCATGCGAGTACTTATTTCATCCAGCCTGGTCGCCGCCGTAGTTTTGTATGCGGCACCTGTCATGGCGCAAAATGCGCCACAAGATGCCTGCCCCGAGGTGCCCGACACTTTACGCGAACGCGGCGCACTTCACGCGGGGCTCTTGGAGGCGCCGAATGCAGCAGCCGCGCAAGTGCTCCAAGCACAGCTTTGGGAAGAATGGTTCAAAGCCCCTGATGCGCGGGCGAAAGACCTTTTGACTCATGGGCTGACCGAGCGTGAAAGCTTTGCGTGGGCAGAAGCCGAGGCGACGTTTACGCAACTGATTGAGTATTGTCCTGAGTACTCGGAAGGCTGGAACCAGCGTGCGTTTATCCGCTATTTGCGTGAAGATTATGCCAATGCACTTCCCGATTTGGACATGGCGCTGAGCATCACGCCAGACCATATTGGTGCGCTGTCGGGCAAGGGGCTGACGTTGCTCCGCATGGGGCGCGCGCGATTGGCGCAAGACACAATCCGCATCGCTGTCAGCCTCAATCCGTGGTTATCAGAACGTGCGCTGCTGGTCGAAGATCCCGCGACCGATCTATAGGCGCGAGGGTCTGACTGATAGCTGCCGGAGGCTTCGCCGTTAGGTTCGGGGCATTCTGCGCAGATTATGCCTTTACCTTTGTTTTGCGGTCAGTATGTAGGGATCACCTCTCGCCCTGACGCGACGCGTGCCTGCGTGGTGGAATGGTAGACACAGGGGACTTAAAATCCCTAGGCAGGAATGCCGTGCCGGTTCGAGTCCGGCCGCAGGTACCAGGTGTCAGGGCGAGGGGGCACCATCATATTGCAAAACACGACGGTGCGCACCAACGCGCATGACTTAGTTGTATGTTATCAATGCATTACTGGTTGTCTCACATTTAGCTTTGATTGCATGAATCTCGACTACAACACTGTAGTGTGTGCATCTGTAGTCGAATTGTGTGCATGAGTGGCAAGCAAGATGTTGAACCATCTGCTTAATAGCTGTCAGTGCTGTCAGCACTAGATTGTCCTGAGAATGATGCGAGACAGGGCTAAGCTGCAACTAAGCTGGCCAAGCAGTTCCAAGGGGCACAAGCTATATGTGAACTCACTGGAGCCAAAACCTACGACAGGGTCGTGGGATACTGTTCTATTGGTGGAAACGACTTTGGCTCATACATGATGCAGAACTCATCATGTAAGGTTTGGCCTAAGTACGATGTATGGGATAGGTACTAATGGATAATCTTCTAAACCCAGCTAATGCATACAAACAACGTTGCCCTAGATGTCAGTCACCACTGAACACTGTAGTCGTACATGGGCATGAGCAGTGTGCTGTTTGTAAGTCCAACATCTTTGAGTGCTGCTCAGGTGATACTTGCCTGACAGATTACAACCTGAGTGTTGGGTATAAGAGAGGGTGAACCTCTCGAGCAGTTAGAGCGGGTGCTCACGATTAACCCTGAGCTGCGAGGCTGAGGACCATACGTACCCAGCCTCACATTCTATTCTTACTTAGCTGCTTTCACCAGTTCAGAAGTTTGGTCGCCTTCTAAATACTCACTAAGTTTTCTGGATGATTTGTTACCGTTAAGTTCAAAGGTCACCATGGTGTCAGACTTAGACATAGCAAAGCAACGTTCTCCTTTATCAGAAGTGATGCAAATCTCATCAGGCTCCTTGGCATACCAAGTTCCATGGGTCACCTCACCAGTCTCAAGATCGGTAGACTTGTAACGGCCGTCAGCATAGTAGTAATTCGCATTGGCCTTGTTACCAGACAGAGAAGTGGTGTCTGAGTATAGTTCTGAGATTTGGTTGGTTGTCATGGTTTCCATCGTGCAAGCACTGATTAAAGGCAGTGTTGCTAGTGCAATTAGGTACTTTAGTTTCATCTCTCAAATCCGTTTTCTATCAATGATCTTTAACCCAGCGGTATCGGCTTTAGTTTCAACTTGATATCTATGTTGCCACAATCAATGCACAAAAAACTTCAAGCCCATCGATCGTCCTGAAAGGACTTAACAACAAGCTTATGCGTTGGAAGGTGAAGATTATGTGAATGCAGGGTGATCCAACTCAGGTATTGGCCCGCAGTAGGTACGTCTATTGCCCTGTAGACACTTCCACACTGGGCTGGGCCTTCGGGTCTGGCTCTTTTCTTTTGGTTCTACCACCAGTCTCACATGCCACTGAGAACCTCCCAGCCCTGCTGACAGCCAGAACTAAAGCCTCCCCCTAACCTACCCAGCCAAATGGATGTCATCGTCCCGTCAGCAGGTCCTCAATAGTGACAAAAGCAATAGAAGAAGAACTACTAAGATCACTAAGGATTCTAATTAAAGGCAATACCCTTAGCCACGACTACTGACCAACAATTGCGACGCATATCTACAAAGTTCCCACCCTCAACAACAGAAGTAAGCCTTAGCCATCATATTGCAAAGCACGACGGTGCGCGACAACGCGCATGACTTAGGTTTTAGTCACGTGTGCCCGCAAACCGCTCTGACCATTCTGCGACTTGATCATCGCTAATTTTTGCGAACAACACATCCGGTACATTAAATTCATGGCCTTGAGGCAGCGCGGTTAGGGCCGTGCGTATATCTGTGGGCCACGCCATATCAAGGGTATTCATATCTGCGCACACCCGCGCTGCAGCCGTTGGGATGAACGGTGCTGACAGAACTGCGTAAATTCGGATCAGGTTCAGGGCTAGTCGAATTTGTGCCGCAGCTTGGTCGGGGTCCGTTTTGAACGTGGACCATGGTGCCACGTCCTGCAGATACTCATTGCCTGCAGCCCACATGGCCCGCAATTCGGCTGCGGATTTGCGGACTTCCATGGCTTCCATATGCGCTTCATAAGCGTGCAAACGGCTTTCCAACTCCTCGATCAGCGCTTCTTCACGGTCGCCCCAAGTACCACCTGCAGGGATGGCTGGTTCGAATTTTGAGTTACAGAATTTGGTGACGCGGCTGATGAAGTTGCCCAACACATCTGCGAGGTCTTTGTTCACGCCGCCTTGGAACCCGTCCCACGTAAATTCGGCATCGCTGCTTTCAGGGCAGTTGCTCAGGAGCCACCAGCGCCAGTAATCGGCGGGCAAAATTTCAAGCGCTTGGTCCATGAACACACCGCGTCCCCGCGATGTTGAGAACTGTCCGCCGTCGTAGTTAAGGTAGTTGAAAGACTTGATGTAATCCACCAGCTTCCATGGCTCATTCGAGCCCATGATTGTGGCTGGAAAGCTCAGGGTGTGGAAAGGTACGTTATCTTTGCCCATGAACTGCGTGTAGCGCACATCATCGGCGCCTTTGTCAGTGCGCCACCAACGTTCCCAATCGCTGCCTTTGCCGGCTTCAACCCACTCGCCTGCGCAGGCGATGTATTCGATGGGCGCGTCAAACCAGACGTAGAAAACCTTGCCCTCCATACCGGGCCACAGGCCGTCGGCGCGCATCACTGGCACGCCCCAATCCAGATCACGGGTGATACCGCGGTCTTGCAAGCCGTCCCCGTCGTGCAGCCATTTTTTGGCGATCGATGTGGTGAGAACGGGCCAGTCGGCTTTCTGGTTGATCCAGTTATCCAACGTGTCGCGCATTTTGGATTGCTTCAAAAACAAGTGCCGCGTCTCGCGGACTTCAAGATCAGTGCTGCCTGAAATCGCTGAGCGGGCGTCGATCAAGTCTGTTGGGTCAAGCTGCTTGGTGCAATTATCACATTGATCACCGCGTGCGCTGTCAAACCCGCAGTTGGGGCAGGTACCTTCTACATAGCGGTCAGGCAGGAACCGGCCATCCGCTTCTGAATAAACCTGCTCTGTCACGATTTCTTCGATCAAGCCTTCCTCAGACAAGCGTTGCGCAAAGTGCTGCGTCAACGCGTGGTTTTGCGGGCTGGACGAGCGCCCGAAATGATCAAATGACAGCCCAAAACCTTCGGCAATCTTGGCCTGCACTTCCCACATATCGGCGCAATATTCAGCAACGGGCTTGCCAGCTTTTGCAGCTGCCAGTTCCGCGGGCGTGCCGTGTTCATCTGTGGCGCATAAAAACAGCACCTCTGCGCCACGTGCCCGTTGGTAGCGCGCAAACAGATCTGCCGGCAGTTGGCTTCCCACAAGGTTGCCTAAGTGCTTGATCCCATTGATGTATGGGATTGCTGAAGTAATCAGGTGACGTTTTGCTTGGCTGCTCATGTGGGGCGACATCCTACTGGAATACGAGAAATTTGGGCGTTGGTCACTCCGTGTAACCGCCTTGGTTGGCTTGCGCAATTACTGAGGGGGCCTGCGGTGACCCTTTCCCTTTTGGCATTCGCGCATTAGCAATACTGAAACGTTTGTCTGGCAGTTGGGTCGGGCGCCTGAATTTAAGGAGAAGCCGCAATGAAATACGTCACTCTTGGGCGCACCGATCTGTCTGTATCCGCCCTTTGTCTGGGGTCTATGACGTGGGGGTCGCAAAACACGATTGAAGACGCACACGAACAGATCAACACGTCCCTTGCGGCAGGTATCAACTTTGTCGACACAGCCGAGATGTATCCGGTCAATCCTGTGAAAGCTGAAACCGTAGGGCGGACAGAGCGTATTATTGGCCAATGGTTTGAGCGGGTAGGTCAGCGCGCAAACATTATCTTGGCGACCAAACACTCTGGTGAAGGTCTTAAACACGTACGCGACGGCGCGCCGATTACGCCCGAGAGTATTCCGCAAGCCATCGAAGGTAGCCTGCGCCGTTTGAATACTGATTATATCGATCTTTATCAGTTTCACTGGCCGAACCGCGGCAGTTATATGTTCCGCCAAAACTGGAGCTACGATCCATCGGGGCAGAAACCTGATGAGGTGCGCCAAAATATGGCAGATTGCATGGGCGCGCTGCAAGACGAGATTAAACGCGGCACCATTCGCCATTTTGGTCTTTCTAACGAATCTGCTTGGGGGATGTCCGAGTGGCTTAAAGCGGCGGAAGCAACAGGTGGTCCGCGGCCTGTATCGCTGCAAAACGAATACTCTTTGATGTGCCGCCTTTATGATACTGATCTGGGCGAGCTGTCGTGCAATGAAGACATCACTTGCTTGCCGTTTTCTCCGCTGGCGGCGGGTCTTTTGACCGGCAAATATCAAGGGGGTGCGATCCCTGAGGGCAGCCGAATGGACCTGAATGGTGATTTGGGTGGACGTAAATCCGCGAATGGTTTTGCCGCTGTTGATACCTATCTGAAAATTGCAAAGAAGTTCGGCCTTGATGCGACGCAAATGGCGCTGGCATGGTCAATGCAGCGTCCTTTCAAGACGTCTTCGATTTTTGGTGCAACAACGATGGCGCAGTTGGACAATTCTTTGAAAGCCGCGGATCTTGTTCTGTCGGATGAGGTGATGACGGCACTTGATGTGGCGGGTCGTGCGCATCCACAGCCATACTGACCTGTGTTAGGTGACTGGGTCGATTAATGGGCGGACGATGTTGCGGTCGTCCGTGTTGTCCATAAACATCGGGTAGGCGGGCCATACCTTGCGTGTCACAAATCTTTGCACCTCTGCCAAGACCACATCAGTGACAAATGGTAAATCGAGCTGCCTTGCCTCGGCCAATGGGACCCACCGCAGATGCGATAACTCGTCTTGCGCGCGATCAAAACAATCGGGGTCCGTCCGCAAGGCATCTGCATTCGCCACAAAAAACCGCGCATCGAAACGCCTTGGACGACCTTGCGGTGTTATCGCCCGAAAGATGAAGCGCAAATCGGTGCCGTTTGGTACGTGACCTGTCTGCGCATAGCTTGCCCATCCCTCGGGGACCTGATCGAATGGCCAGTCTCCAACCATGCCTAAAATCTGACCAGTTTCTTCCCAAAGCTCACGGATTGCTGCTGTGGCTAACGCGTGGGTGGGCACGCCACTTGCATCTCGCGCGCCGGCTATCTGTCCTTGCTGTGCTAATCCTACATCATAGTCGTCCCCATCAACCGCACCGCCGGGGAAGACAAATTTAGAGGGCATGAAAGCTGCCGCCGCACCCCGTTGGCCCATTAAGACTGCTGGACCGTCATCTGATTGCCGCAGCACAATAATGCTTGCTGCGTCTTTGATTGGTTTTTTGCAGGGGCTGCCGCTCATGACATATGCACGTTAGTCTTGTGAGAAACCATGCATGCGCTTGGCCCACTGTAGGCCAACGATTGCCCCTTTAAGCCGCGGCAAAAGATAAAGTGACAAAGCAACACATCCAACGGAAAGGCTTGTTGCTAAAATTAGGGGGTCAGGCTGCCAATGCGTGAATGCGATGTGCAAAAACGGCGCCATCACGTGGCCAACAATCAAAATGGTTAAATAGGCGGGTCCGTCATCGGCGCGGTGCCCGCTTAGGTCTTGCTGGCAATTCATGCACGAGCTGTCGACGGTCAGATATCCCTTGAACATATGCCCGACGCCGCATTTCGGACAGCGGCGTTTCCAGCCCCTGATCATGGCTGGCTTCGCGGGGCGTTCGGCGACGTCGTAGGTATCTTTCATTGGGTCGGCCAATCATTCAACTGCTCAGGTTTTCTTTATTGCACGGCTGTCCGCTGTAGCGAAACAGCGCATTTCCAATCGCGTCCCCATGTCGCGGAAATTGGGCTTCGGAAAATAATTTCCGTATTTTGCGACAGAAACTTTGGGATCCACCGTTTGATGAATATAACCGCCCCGAAATATCGATGGGGCACATCAGAGAAGAAAGAAGTAACAATGTCTCCCATTACCAAAATGAGCCTCGCCCTTGCTGCGGCACTGAGCTTGACAATTGGCATAGCCGAAGCACGCAAAGGCCCACCAGAGCCGGTAGCGTTTGAAGTAATTGATTTGGATAGTAACGGTCAAATTACGGCGCAAGAAATGAACGCGCACCGCAGCACACGCGCCGTCGATCGCATCGCCAAGATGTTTGAGCGGGCAGACGCTAATGAGGATGGTCTGTTGAGCATCGAGGAAATGCAGGCTGTGGCGCCGCACGCAAAGAAAGGGAAAATGCGTGGGTTTGGGCGCATGGACGCAGATGCGGATGGCGCGATAACCAAACAAGAATATGAAACAGCTTTGGAAGCGCGTGCAGAGCGTTCAAAGCAGGGTGGCAAGCAAAAGGAACACCGCGGCGAGTAACAAATGGTGCAGACGCGGTCTTGTTACAGGTCCGCGTCTGCGTCACGGTTATATTAGATGACAGCGCTTCCCAAACACACGCCTGAGATCGTGCATGAACATGATCCAAACGCCGCACTTCTCGCGGCTTATGTTGCGGGAGACGTCCATGCAGCGGCGGCTTTGACGCGGGCGGTAACGCCCATGATTTATGCGTTGGCTATGCGGATGCTGGGCGAGCAAGCTGCAGCGGAGGATGTGACGCAAGATGCGATGTTGCGGCTGTGGCGCCATGCGCCCAAGTGGGAATATGGTCGGGCTAAAATCTCAACGTGGCTCTACCGTGTGGCGTCTAATTTATGCACGGATCGGTTGCGCGCGCGGCGGGACTTTGTACAGCCCGACGCGGTTGCTGAAGTCATGAGTGATGATCCATCCGCGGCCGATGCGCTACAGGCGCAGGCGCGGGCGTCAGCACTTCGAGACGGCATCGCACAACTGCCTGAACGCCAAGCCAAGGCTGTGGCCCTAAGACACCTGAGCAATTTAACCAATCCAGAGATTGCCGAAATCATGGAGTGCAAAGTTGAAGCTGTAGAAAGTTTGCTTGCCCGTGGAAAAAGACAATTGGCGGCCGTGTTGGCGCCTCAGAAAGATGCATTAGGATTTAATGATGACTGATAAATCGAGATCTAAGCCACTAGACGTCGCGCAGCTGGACACCATGTTTGAGGCTGCATCAGACGTGGAAATCGCACCGACAGGGGCTTTTTTGGCGCGACTGACTGAGAATGCCGTAGGGGTGCATAACGGCGCTTTGGTTGCGTCTTCTGAACAAAGTACCAAAGCCGCATCGCTCAAAAGCAAACTGCAAAACTTATGGCAGGAGATGGGTGGCTGGCGTGCGCTGGGTGGCTTGACGGCAGTCTTGGCGATTGGCGTCATGATCGGGTTCAACCCACCGGATGTTGCCATGGCGTCTCTGGAAGATCTTGGTTTAGTGGCCAGTGACGAGGTGTTGCTGGTCGGCCTTGAAGGCGATTGGTTTGGATTTGACGCGATTGAAGGGGCAGAAGGATGACTGAGCAAATGACAAAACGAGTGAGCAATAAATGGCGCGTTGCTTTTTTCGTATCTCTGGCTGGAAACATCGCAATTCTAGGGATCGTTTTGGGTACTCTTCTTGGTGGTGAGCGTGGCCCTCATGGCGGGCCAGGTGGGGCAACGTCTGCTGCGCGTATGGGGCCTGTGGGTCAGGTTGTGCGGGCATTGCCACGCGAGGATCGACGCGCACTTGGGCAGGCCATGCGGCAATTGCGCGACGATAACCGCGCCAGTTTTGGCACGCCGGCTGCGCAAATAGACGCATGGATAAGCGCTTTATCTGCACAACCATTTGACGCTGCGCGGCTAAGTGATTTGCTTGCAGTATGGCGGGAGAGCCAAAATGCACGCGGCCTACTTGGTGGTGACTTGTTAATCGAGAAAATTACGGCGATGAGTGATGCAGAACGCGATGAATTGGTCGAAAATCTGCGTCGGGCCCGTGAGCGCGGTTTTGGGTCCAAAAGTGGTTTAGGCCGCTGATCGTTGGACCGTGACTTGGTCGCGACCGCCTTGCTTTGATAAATACATGCCGCGATCCGCTTAGGCGATCAACATGTGAACATCCGGCTCAGTCGTGCTGAGGCCGCCCAAAACCATGCCAATGCTGACGCTGATTTTGAGAGGGGTGTGATCTGCGGCGCATTCGATGCGGGTGTCATAAATAATCTGCCTTAGCCGGTTGGCTGCCGCGCGCCCCTCATCAAGGTCTGTGGCGGGCATTGCGACCAAAAACTCTTCACCACCAATGCGAGCGACCAGATCAATGGCGCGCAAATTGTCCCTTAGCCGATTTGCCACTTCGATAAGGACGGCATCGCCCACAGAATGCCCAAATGTATCGTTCACCAGCTTGAAGTGATCGAGATCCAAGAGCATGAGGGTAAATGGTTTGCTTGTTACCAGTGCCGTTTCCTGCATTCGTTCCAGGTGGGGAATGGCGTAGCGGCGATTGTAAAGGCCGGTCAGCGGATCACTCACAGCGGCACGCAGCCCATCGGCGACGAGATTGCGCAGGTAGGCACCCGCTTGTGCGCGGCGACCTTGTCGCCCAAGGCGCAGGGCCAATTCTTCTTGAGTGCAGTTTTGGCTGACCACATCATCCGCACCCAGATCTAGCGCGAAACTTACGATGGCATCTTGGTGCATCGGCAACACCAGCACGATCGCCGCGTGACGGGTGCTGCTGCGGCTGCGTAGGTCCGTAATGACCGAAAGATCGCAACCCGCGCCCAACTGCGGCGGTGTCACCAAAAAGATGTCAGAGGCCGCAACGCTTTCATGCTCAGGGTCGAATTCATTCCACATAAATGTCTGTGTATTGAATTGGTTTCTGCCTTTAAGCTGTTGTTTGGTATGGTATAAAATCTGCGGGTTCGGTGACAACATAGTTAGGTTGATGCGGCGTTCAAAAGTACTGATGGGGTCTGCAAACCCTAAAACGCGGTCGGTATCTTCGCGAAGGCGTGCTTCCTCGCGTGTGGTTTTTGCCCGCATGACACGGCGGATGCCTGCCAAAAGATGCTGATCGGCAACAGGACGGAAAAGGACATCCTCAGCGCCCGTACGCAGAACATCTGTGACGATGGAGCCATCGCCCTCGGCTGCCAGAATAAGTACGGGCACGCTGGCGAGCGCGTGATCTGAACTGACATGCTGGCAGCTTTTGAGCGGTCATATCACCGCAGTCAGGAGCACAGATCACCAGATCGGCACCTTGTTTGCGCAGAATACGCAGAGCGTCGTGTCCATTCTCCGCAAGCATCACATCATAGTTTTCCCGCGCGAGCCGCACTTTCAGAACGATACGGTTTGTGGCAACTTGATCAATGATGAGAATGCGTTCAGTCATAGCGGGGCGATCACTAAGGTTAATAGGGTTAACTCTTTGAACGCTAAAAACGTTAACAAACCATTATTTGTCGTAAACTTTTAAAGGATTGCTTCATGATTTCGCACGACGCCGCCGAAACGTTAGGGCTTAAGGCTTTGGCATTCCTGATTGGTGATGAGGATTTGCTGCCAGTCTTTATGGGGGCGAGCGGTACTAGTGCGGATGATTTGCGAACCCGCGCATCGGAGCCCGAGTTCTTGGGATCAGTTTTGGATTTCTTATTGATGGATGATGCGTGGGTCATCCGTTTTGGCGATGCAGCGGATGTCAGGTATGATCAAGTGATGCAGGCGCGTGCAGCCTTGCCCGGCGGGGGGCAAGTGCATTGGACCTAAGCCATATTCGCGGAATTGTGTTTGATAAAGACGGAACGTTATTTGGTTTCAATGCAACGTGGACGGTCTGGGCCAAGACGTTTTTGACCGATCTTGCCAAAGGTGATTTACAAGTTGCCACGGATTTGGGGCAGGCCATTGGCTACGATTTTGAAGCTGAAGCATTTCTGCCGACCAGTGTTGCGATTGCAGGAACGCCAGAAGACATCGCCGACGCCCTGTTGCCGTATGTGCGGGATCGATCAAAAAAAGACCTGATCTGGGTTATGAACGTGGCGGCAAGCGAAGCACCTCAGGCAGAGGTAACGCCTTTGGCTCCGTTTCTTTCTAAATTGCGCGATCGGGGCCTTGTGTTGGGCGTAGCTACGAATGATGCTGAGATGCCGGCGCGCACGCATTTGCGTTCGGCTAATATTGAAGGGCTATTTGCATTTATTGCGGGATCAGATAGCGGGTTTGGTGGAAAGCCGTCAGCGGGTCAACTAGAGGCGTTCTGTCAACAAGTGGGCCTGACGCCAGACGAAATTTTGATGGTTGGCGATAGTTCTCATGATATTGCAGCGGGCCGCGAGCTGGGCTGTTTGACATGTGGTGTTTTGACCGGGTTGGCGGCACGCAAAGATCTGGAGCAGATTGCTGATTTTGTATTGCCCGATATTTCGCATCTGTTTGTGGCATTGGAAAACGGCATAGAGGCTGATCCGTAAATTAATTCATCACTCCCTGTGAACTGTGTCTAGGGTGACTTGGGTCCCTTAAAGCCAGATGAATGGAAACTGGGTTTTAACTTTATAAATAACGACAATTTGAAGTGTTGAGGGCGTATTAACTTAGTCCATGATATAGCTGTCACCAACAGTCTGGAGGCGGTATGCACGGGTTAATAAATCGGTCAATTCAGTGTTTTATACGTGACGCGTACGGCGTGTCTGCCTGGCAAGATGTTGTGCGTCATGCTGATCTGCCCGTGAGTGAATTTGAGGCAATGTTGCATTATGACGACGTGTTGACCGAGAAAATATTGATGGGCTGCGCTAAGGCGCTTTCCCGTGATGTTGAGGATGTTCTCGAAGACCTTGGAACTCATCTGGTCAGTCATCCGACGACTGAACCGCTGCGGCGCTTGCTTCGGTTTGGTGGGTTCGATTTTGTTGATTTTCTGCATTCGCTTGATGAACTGCCTGATCGCGCGCGGCTTGCTGTTGCTGATCTGGAAATGCCGATGCTGAGTGTTCGTGATTGCGGAGGTGGCGCGTATACCTTGCAAATACGAGGCGCGATCCCGGGATTTGGCGCAGTTTTTGTCGGTATTTTACGCGCGATGGCGGATGATTATGGTGCGTTGGCGGTGATTGAGAGGCGTGCATTGGGTGATCGGTTTGACGCACTTGATGTGCGTTTGCTTGACGCGGGCTTTGCCGATGGGCGCAGCTTTGATTTGGCGCGAGGGGCCTGACATGAATGTCGCGGTGTCCCCTTCGTTTGGTGTTGTTTCAATTAACTTGTTACGGACGCTTTTGCCTCTGCACATCGTGGTGTCGGATGGCGGGGTAATTACCCAAGAAGGGGCTACTTTAAGCAAAATTTCAGGTGATGGCTCGTTAGTTGGCGAATTGTTCGACGATGTATTTGAGGTGATCAAACCTGCTGGTTTGCGGGGCGTCGTGCGCTGTTTGAGGCGGTTGGATCTGCGGTTTATCTGCGCTTCAAAAAGCCGCCCTACACGCGCCTTAAAGGCGTGGTTGCGGTCGACCACCGCGAAGGACTCATGGTTTTGACGCTGTCATTTGGGATCGGTGTTGTGGACGCTGTTCAGCGCTTTGGTCTGACTAGTCGTGATTTTGCGCCGAATGATCCAACGATTGAGATGCTTTATGTCGTGGAGGCAAAGTCTGCCGCGATGAACGAGTCGCGAAAGCTAAACGATCGGTTGCAGCACGCTAAACTTTCAGCGGAACACGACGCACAGACGGACCCGCTGACCGGGCTATATAACCGCCGTGCGCTTATTCAGGTTTTGGAAAGTGTCATTTCTGCTGCGCGGAAGTTCACTTTGATCCATATGGATCTAGACTAATTTAAAGCTGTAAATGACCAGTTCGGTCACGCGGCTGGTGACGCGGTGCTGTCAGCGGCAGCTGGTGTTATGCAGTCGCATTTTCGCGGCTCAGACTGCATTGCGCGCACTGGGGGTGATGAATTTGTCGCGGTCATGATGGATACGACAGACGGCAATGCAGTTAAAAAACTCTGTGAAAAATTAATCACAGCAATCGAGGTCCCAATTGAAGTTGATAACAATTCGGCCGTAATATCGGGGAGTATCGGGTTTACGTGTTCTGCCCAGTATAATGTGCCCCAGATTGAATGCATGATGAACGATGCGGATCATGCTCTTTATGCCTCAAAGCGTGCTGGTCGGGGCAGGGTAACTCAGTTCAAGCATCTGAGTGACGAGGCTACAAAAAAGGACGGCGGCCCACCTTAGGACCGCCGCATATTGGTATATATTAGTGTCTGAGTAACGCTATTCCCAACCAACTTTCGCAAATATTTTTTGTGCAGCAGGGATTTGTTTTGCAACTTTGCTAAGATCGACAGCGTCCGCTTTGAAGTCACCAAGCTTTGCTACTGATGGTGCAAGGTCGGTGCCCTTAACGGCTGGGTATTCATCGTTACCTGCGGAGAAATAGACCTGTGCTTGATTGCTGGCCAGATATTCCATGAACTTGACTGCGTTGTCTTTGTTCGGCGCGTGTTTGGCGACTCCTGCACCAGATAAGTTCATATGTGCCCCGCGACCGTCTTGATTTGGAAATACCCAGCCAATGTTGTCGATGCTGTCAGAGACACCTTTCACATCACTGCGGATTGCGCGCGCGAAGTAATAAGTGTTGGACACAGCAATCCCACATTCACCGGAAACGACCCCGCGAATTTGGTCAGTGTCACCGCCCTGTGGATCCCGCGCCATGTTGGCGACCACCCCTGTCGCCCATGAGGTTGCGGCTTCTGGGCCGTCGTTTTTGATGATCGAAGCGAGAAGCGTTTGATTATACGTGTTGGTCGAGGAGCGGATGCAAACGAGCCCTTTGTACTTTGGGTCTGCCAAATCGGCGTAAGTTTGAGGTGGGTTTTCTACAGTTGCTTTGTCGTAGAAAAAGATGCGTCCGCGCTGTGAGAAGCCGAACCATTCGTTGTCACTGTCTTGAAGGTTGGCAGGGATTCTTGCTTCAAGCACGTCGCTATCGATGCTTTGCAAAATATCTGCGTTTTTGGCGCGCTCAAGCCGGGATGTATCAACGGTCAGTAGAATATCGGCCGGTGAGTTGATGCCTTCGGCTTCCATGCGGGCAATCAGCTCGTCTGCTTTTCCCTCGATGCGGTTGATTGTGATACCGGTTTGGTCCTCAAAATCCGTATAAAGACGTTCGTCTGTATCATAGTGGCGCGAGGAGTAGAGGTTCAGTTCTCCATCTGCGAAAGCTGGAGCCGCCGTAAGGGCGGTAGCTGAAATAAGTACGGCGCGAAGCGCGAAAGCGGCCATTGGTCAGGATCCTTTTATATCTGATTGTTTTTATCAGATACATCGAAAGGCCAATTCAGCGCAAGAAAAAACTTATAAAAAAAGTCAGGAACAAAACTGAGCACACAAAAACATCAATCAGAGCGGAATTCTACGCTGCTTGTCTGAGTATATTACTATTTCCGTGGGGGGGGAGGTTCCGCATGGCAGCCCGTAGGGGAATCGAACCCCTCTTTCCAGGTTGAAAACCTGGCGTCCTAACCGATAGACGAACGGGCCACTGTGCGTGAGGGGTGAATAGTGCAAACTGCTGGTGATGCGCAAGTGGCTTTTTGCGAAAAAATCACAAAAATTTTATGACTGTTTTTGCGCTATTGCGCGAGTGCTGCATCCTCAAGGCGCAGCTGTACAGAACGCCGTCCACCCCATGTGTTTAGCTCAAGCCGACCTGCCAAATGGAACCGTTTGCCGCCGTGTTCCAGCAGCATTTTGCCCAAATCTGTTTCCATTGCGCCAAAGCAAATCGCGTCAATCCGCTGGCCCATGCCGTCGCCAAAATTAATCTTTAGGTGGGTCTCGCCCACGCGCTTGGCAAATCCGATTGCTACATCGGGAAACGCAAAACGTGGTGCGCGGGCACCGGCGCCAAACGGACCTGCATTTTCCAACTGTTCGATCAATTCAATCGTGGCCGCGGCAGGCATCAACATGCCGTCAAGTTTCAGATCAGCAGGGCCTGCTGTGCCCGCACCTTGCTTTTCAAGCAGATCAGACAATCGTTCCATCGCGGGTGCAAGCATATCTCGGGTAAGGCTAAGGCCCGCCGCCATTTTATGACCGCCGCCTTTACTCAAAAGCCCCTCGGAAGCTAGTTTTTGAATGGACGCCCCAAGATCTACACCAGACACACTTCGGCCAGATCCTTTGCCATCATCTCCGTCGAAACCAATTAGGATCGCGGGCCTATTGTAGGTTTCCTTTAAGCGCGAGGCCACAATCCCCACGACTCCAGGATGCCAGCTGTCGCCAGCTGCCCAAATGAGCGGCGCAGAGGTGTCACGGCTTTCGACCTGCTCAATCGCGGCCGCGCGGACGGCTGCCTCAATCTCGCGGCGTTCTGTGTTCAACACATCAAGACGCTCGGCCATTGCGGCGGCGTCATGTGAATTGTCGGTGGCCAAAAGGCGCGCGCCTAAGTCGGCTTGTCCAATGCGCCCGCCTGCATTCACCCGTGGCCCCATGACAAAGCCTAAATGATAGCTGTTTGGCGCTGTGTCCAGTTTTGCAACATCAGACAGCGCAACCAATCCGGCCCGCGCGCGTTTGCCCATCACCGTAAGGCCTTGGCGGACCAACGCGCGGTTGACACCAATCAAAGGCGCTACGTCGGCAACAGTTGCAAGGGCGACAAGATCAAGCATGGCCAACAGGTCGGGCGTTGCGCCACCTTCGGCGCGCGCTTGCCGGTTAGCCTCAACCAGCATCAAAAAGACCACCGCCGCTGCGCATAAATGTGCAAGATCGCCGGTTTCATCCTGCCTGTTGGGATTTACAACTGCCAACGCGGGGGGCAGTGTTTCGCCGCCTAAGTGGTGATCAAGAACGATCACATCCGCAGCGGTTGCGGCTGCTAGCGCCTCGTGGGACAGGGTCCCGCAATCGACGCAGATAATTAGATCATGATCCGCTGCAAGGCTTGCCATGGCGGGTGCGTTTGGGCCGTAGCCTTCGTCTATGCGGTCAGGAATATAAAGGGTCGCGCGAAGGCCGACCGAGCGTAGATAATCAAGAAGTAGAGCAGATGACGCGCCGCCATCCACATCGTAATCCCCAAAAACCGCAATGCGTTCGCGGTTTTTGATGGCCTGCAAAAAACGCTGTGCAGCCTTTTCCATGTCGCGCAAACAGCGCGGGTCGGGCAGCAAATCGCGCAATTGCGGGGCAAGGTAGCTCTCAGCAGTGTCCGGTGTCACGCCTTGGCGTACCAGAACATTGCATAGCACGCCTGGCAGGCCCGTTTGCTGGGCCATAGCGGATGCGTGCCTGTCGATGTCCGCGGTTGGGCCTACCCACTTGCGGCTCGATAAAGACGCCTCGACCCCTAAAAAGCTTTTGGCTGTGTCACTGGCGCCCAGCATCACAACTTAGACAGGGCTGCGATATGTCATGCGCCGAACGGATCCGGTTTTGGAGCGCATGAGGATCGTTTCAGTGGTGATATATCCAACTTCACGCTTGATGCCCGATACAATTGAGCCGTCGGTCACGCCAGTTGCTGCAAAAATCACGTCATCGGTGACCATCTCATCGCGGGTGTAGACGCGGTCAAGGTCAGTGATACCTGCTTTTGCAGCACGCGCTTTTTCATCAGCGTTGCGGAAAAGCAGACGGCCATACATTTGACCGCCCATGCATTTTAGCGCAGATGCGGCAAGCACACCTTCTGGTGCACCGCCTGAGCCCATGTACATATCAATACCCGTCAATGCAGGTTCGGCGCAGTGCATCACACCTGCCACATCACCGTCTGTGATCAGGCGAATTGCAGCACCCGTTGAGCGGATATCCTCAATGACTTGCTCATGGCGGGGACGGGTCAGAACGCACACCGTAATGTCGCGTACATCGCCGCCTTTAGCAGCGGAAAGTGCTGCAACGCGTTCTTTTGTGGTCATATCAAGGGTAACCGTGTCGGTGGCGTAACCCGGGCCGATGGCCAGCTTATCCATATATGTGTCAGGCGCATGCAGCATTGAGCCGCGCGGCCCCATGGCTATGACTGTCAATGCGTTTGGCATATCGTTGGCGGTCAAAGTTGTGCCTTCAAGCGGGTCCAGTGCGATGTCCACGCCGGGGCCTGTGCCGCTGCCGACTTCTTCACCAATATAAAGCATTGGGGCCTCGTCCCGCTCACCTTCGCCGATCACAACAACACCCGCAATTTCGAGACGGTTGAGTTGTTGGCGCATCGCGTTCACGGCCGCTTGGTCTGCTGCCTTTTCGTCCCCACGCCCGATCCAATCTGCGCTTGCGATGGCTGCTTGTTCTGAGACGCGGGCCAAGCCCAGTGACAGCATACGGTCGTGAAAGTCTTTGGGTGCGGTCATGTTCTTGGCTTTCTTAAGGGAAGTATTCGTGTAGCGGGTTAGACGTTTTCGATGCGCAGGGCGACAGGTGCATCATCAACAACACCGGTTGTTCCAAACGCCGCAAGTGCTTCATCAAGTGTGGCGCGGGTCGTGTCATGCGTGACGATGATGACCGGCGCACTTGTGCCTTCGTGATCGATCTGGCGCATGCGATCGATGCTAATGCCATGGTCGCCCAAGACGGCGGCCACTTTGGCCAGCGCACCTGGTTTGTCTGTCAGATGCAGGCGCAAATAATATGGCGCTACGGTGCTTGCTTGGGCACGCAGCGCGCTTGTTAGTGTGTTCGCAGGTTGGCCGAACGTGCTGATACGAATGCCACGGGCAATATCCATCACGTCTGACATAACCGCACTAGCCGTGGGGCCTTCGCCCGCGCCCGGGCCGCGCAGTACGATTTGCTCAACACTGTCGCCTTCCAGAACCACCATGTTCGTGCCACCCTGAAGCTGGCCAAGCGGCGATGTTGCTGGGACCAAGCAAGGCGTCATCCGCTGAACCAAGCCGCGGTCAGACATCTGTGCGACGCCAAGTAATTTGATCTTAAAGCCCATCTCACCTGCGCGGGTAATGTCATCAAGGCTGACGCGTTGGATGCCTTCAAGCTCAACGCCGTCAAAATCTACCTGCGTACCAAATGCAATAGATGCCAGCAGGGCAAGCTTATGACCTGCATCGATGCCGCCCACGTCCAAGTTTGGATCGGCCTCAAGGTAGCCCAGTTTGTCAGCTTCGGCGAAAAGCGCATCATAGCCTTGGCCGGTAGCTTCCATTTGGGTCAAGATATAGTTGCATGTACCGTTCATCACGCCCATCACGCGGCCCATCGCGTTGCCTGCAAGACCTTCGGTCAGTGACTTCACAACGGGAATACCGCCTGCGACTGCGGCTTCAAAACGGATGACACGGCCTGCCGCTTCTGCTGCCAAGGCAAGTGACTGCCCATGAATAGCTAGAAGTGCTTTGTTGGCAGTGACGACGTCTTTACCAGCCGCAATTGCGGCCTCGGTTGCATCTTTCGCAGGGCCTTCTGAGCCGCCCATGACTTCGACAAACACATCGATATCATCACGTTTAGCCAATGCAACAGGATCGTTTTCCCACACATAGCCATCAAGAGGCGCGCCGCGATCTTTGCCTTTTGAGCGTGCAGAAACAGCGGTAATTTGCACAGCCCGACCACTGCGAGAGGCCAGCAAATCTGCGTGCTGTTGAATGATTTTCACTACGCCAATGCCAACAGTTCCCAAGCCAGCAATTCCGAGACGAAGTGGGGGGAGGGTCGTTGTCATTATGAGGTCTCCGCGCGCATCGCGAATGCGCTGATTAGTGAACACTTTCGTCCCTGTTATCGCAGGCGCAACAGGCTTGCAACGCGCCAAAGCAGACAGGCGCCGTGGTTTGCGCTAACGCGGTTTTGTCCGGTCGTTTGGAGCTTTATTTTCGCTTAGTTGCTTTAGGTGCCACCCGTAAGGCGGGACTGGTCATCCGGAGTAATCACCTCTCCGTTCAGCCGGGCTGCTTTGGCGCGCAGGGACGATGACCGCGTGGCAAGGTTGTCAGCTGTGGTTTTACTGGCCTCATCGTCTGTTGCTGAGGCGATAATATCTTCTAGTGAGATCAGTACGGGGTAGGGGGCGTCTTGGGCGCGCGCAGAGACTGATTGTCCCAATTGCGGAACATCTGTGCAGCCTGCGATCGTGCTCAGGGCGGCTGTTGCGAAGGCAAGTGTGGTGGTGCGAAACATGCGTCCGTTAGATCGAAAAACACATACCAATACAAGCGCGCCGCGTAGGTGCCGGAAAAACAGCAGGGGTCGCGGCGCGCTTGGATCGTTTATTTTAATGCGCGGGTTTGATGAATGTGCCGTTGCGCAATTCACGCACGGCTTGGCGTAATTCATCTTCGGTGTTCATCACGATCGGCCCGTGCCAGGCGACGGGCTCTTCAATTGGCGCGCCTGAAATCAGCAAAAAGCGAACACCTTGCTCGCCTGCCTGAACTGTCACTTCATCGCCTGTGCCAAACCGAATTAATGTACGATCGCCGGACATGTCGCGGATGTTGACTTCCTCGCCCATGACTTCTTTTTCGAGCAAGACGCCAGATGGGGCAGACGCATCTGCAAACGCACCTTCACCCTCAAAAACGTAGGCAAACGCGCGTCGGTAGGTGTCAATCTTGAAGGTTTTCTTCACGCCAGCAGGCACGAAGATATCCAAGTACTGTGGGTCGGCGGCGATGCCATCAACCGGACCGGTTTTCCCCCAGAAGTTGCCGACAATGATTTTGACCTGAGTTCCATCATCGTCCGTAACCACAGGAATGTCCTTGGCGGTTACGTCCTGGTAGCGCGGTGCGACCATCTTTTGCGACGAAGGTAGGTTACCCCAAAGCTGAAAGCCGTGCATTTGGCCGGCGGCGTTTCCGTGTGGCATTTCTTGGTGCATAATTCCGCGACCAGCAGTCATCCACTGCACGTCACCCGCGCCCAAGGTGCCCCTGTTGCCAAGGCTGTCGCCGTGATCCACGGTGCCATTCAGCACATACGTAATGGTTTCGATACCGCGGTGCGGGTGCCATGGAAAACCTTTCTCAAAATGCGCCGGCAGGTCATTTCGAAAATCATCAAACAGCAGAAATGGATCAAGCTCTGACGGGTCCTGAAAGCCAAATGCGCGGTGCAGGTGAACGCCAGCACCTTCCATGGTTGGAACGGCGGGGCGGGTTTCTAGAACAGGACGGATCGACATATTTTTAGCCTCCAGGTTGTAGGATCGACATGGGGCGCTTCCCAAGTGTTAAGCCTAATTTACTCCTTAACAGAGGCGCACACAATTGGCATGTTTCGCAGATCAGTAGTGCGTAAATGCACATAGGCGATGTGCTCTTTCCCTTGGCGCATTGGGGGGGTATCAGGTCGCATGGAATTTCCTTTTGATATCCCCGCAGATGGTGTGATTGCACGTGTTCGTGCCAGCGCCGGTCGTCGCTTTTTTGGTTGTGGAACACTGCTGGCGTTAGGCGCCTTGTTGGTGCTGTTGGGCTTTACCCGCGCCGAGACAGGTTTGGGCTACCGTCTGTTTTTGATACTTGGCGGGGCAGGCGTGCTGGCGGCAGCAACGATCATGTGGCGCTCGACCCTCATCGCGGTTGAGCTGACGGTTGAGGGGCTGCGCGACACGACGGGCCGCGTCCTTGCACCGCTGGATGATATTGTGGGCGTTGACCGCGGCGTCTTTGCGTTTAAGCCATCGAACGGTTTCATGGTGCGTCGCAAGACAGCGGGCCTTAAAGGGTGGTGCCCTGGTATTTGGTGGGCGACATCCAAAATGCTGGGGGTCGGTGGGGTGACGCCAGCCGGAGAAGCCAAGTTTATGGCAGAGAGCCTGTCTATGTTAATTGCTGCGCGCGATGCCGGAAATTTGCCGCGCGGCTAAGCCGCTGATGTTAAGACGCGGTGTATGTTGGTGGGTTAGGCGCGCGTGAGCGGGCAAATGTCCGCGCTTTTAGATAGAGGTTGTTTTCAAAGAACCGGCCCCATGACAGGCTGAACCGCGAGACAGTCTCAACCATGACAATCTGATCCCCTGCTGCGATTGGCGGCATGTCTTCTTTCAAAACGTTGATGCCGTCATGGCTATAACTGCTAAGATCGGGGCCGCGGGCCTGTGACCACGCGGTTTTGTAGGGCTTGTCGGTTTTGCGAGTCGGAACCACCATGGTGATACTGATCGAGGTCCCTTGCGCCGCAGGCGTCATATACTGTGCGGTTTGTTTCATGCTGGTCATAAATGTCGGGGTAATGGTGCCCAGTTCGCGGCTGATCACATCGGCCACCACGTAGCTTGCCTTCGTGTTTTGCGCGTTTGTCCGGAATGCCTCAAAGAACGTAGCCATTGCCATAAAGCTCCAAAACAACAGCGGAAAAACCAGCACGGTTTCAATGGCAAGCGTGCCTCCTGTGTCATCGCGGAAGGCTCTGATGCGGGCGTTGAAGAGGCTCAACGAAGGCGGATGGAAACGGCGCATCACGCGGGCTCCGTCACATAAGAGGTGATGGCAACAAGACGGTATTCACCTGTTTCGGTTGTGGGCAGATACGGGTTTAAGCCGATGGTTGGCAGCAAAGGTGGCTGCAGCACGCAAACCCGCAGGAACATTAATTCATTCTGTCCGCCCGATAAAAATGGTCCGGCAGGGTTCACTTCACTTGGTTCATCATGGCATTGGGGCGCGTTCAGGGTCACGCTCACGCGCGTGTCGCGGCGTACCATTTCAAGCCTAAGGCTGTTTGAGCAATTATTTAGAAAAGTGGCCTCGGCACACATGACATCCCGCAAATCTTGATAGGAGGGGGCGCAATCGTGTTGAGGCGCACGTGGCGCACTGTCCTGTCGAGCGCCATTCCCAACATTGCTTGACGTGCTTGCATCACACCAAGTTCAACGCCCATGAACAACATCCAGTAGAACAAAGGATAAAGGATCACGAACTCAATCGAAGACACGCCGTCTTCGTCGCGCCAAAATTGGATGATGCGGCTAAATGCGCGGCGGCCCAACATCTACTTCACCAAGCGCAACTGGTTGATGTGGTTTGCGATGGCTGCGAAAGCGGTGCTGATCTCGCGTCCTGAAACGTCAAAGTAATAGGCATCCCCTTCCGTTGCGCAGTCACGCATTGGGCCTTCCCCAGTGTCTACTTCAAAGCCGATCGCGTAAATTAGGATGCCTTTCGCGCGGGCTGCGGCACAGATCTCGGACAAGTTTGTATTTGCTTGCCACCAATTCGTTTGGGTAACCATGGATGCCTTTAGCTTGTCCTCCATAGGATCTTCGCGGGTGCTCCAACCGTAGTAGCTGTGGTAGTACCGTTCAGCTTTGTCCCAGAAAAATTCGGCCATGTAATCCACATGGAAATCATCAAGCAGGTCAACCCAGTCCATCTGCGCAACACCGTCCCATGGGATTTCGCTGGTGCTGTACCGTTGATCATCCCAAGACGTGTTAGGGTCGCCTGGGCGGTACCAGCGGTTGGACCAGCTATTGCCGGGCACGTAGACCAAATACTGATCATACCATTCCATATTGCGATTCACGCTCCAGCGATCGTGACGCTTACCTTCATGTGTCGACCAGTTTTTGAAGCGCCAAACCGGTGCTGGGCTGTTTTTGAAGTTGATGTAGGGATACTGGTTTTCCGTTGTTTTCCCGTATTGGGTGGTATTCACACCGTCGGTCATCAGAACGATTACTTTGAGAGTTTCATCTTGTGGGTTCGCACTAACAGACGGCACCCAGTAGTTTGCTGGTCTGTCGTTGACCCGTGAAGGCACTGGAATTGTAGTGTCATCCGCAAGTGTTTTAATGCCAAAGCTTGCGTAACAGGTAAGCCAACCCACGCCGGTGGCATTGCTGGCCGTGTCGAGGCGACGGGACGTGGTGTGCAATATGCGCTACGCCAGTTTTTCCGTGATGAGCGGGGTATGAAAGCCGCAGGCTTAAGCGGGTCATTGAAAGGTAAACGGGTCATTGTGCAGGGGCTGGGCAACGTCGGCTATCACGCGGCCAAGTTTTTGGCAGAAGAAGATGGCGCGTTGATCGTTGGCGTCATTGAGCGTGACGGAGCTATCGTTGACACGAACGGAATTGATGTTGAGGCCCTTCGTACTTGCGTGGCCGAGACCGGAGGCGTGGCACGGTTTGAAGCAGGTAAGTACATCAAAAACGGTGCCGAAGTGCTTGAGCGGGGCTGCGATATTCTTATTCCAGCGGCCCTTGAAGGTGTGATTAATAAATCCAACGCCGAACGCGTTCAGGCACCACTTATTATTGAGGCCGCTAACGGTCCGGTGACGGCGGGGGCAAATGATATTCTTGCGGTTAAAGGCTGTGTGATTATTCCCGACATGTATGCAAACGCGGGCGGCGTGACAGTGTCGTATTTTGAATGGGTCAAAAACCTGTCGCATATCCGGTTTGGCCGGATGCAGCGCCGCCAAGAAGAATCCCGCCACCAGTTGATCGTAGATGAGTTAGAGCGTCTCAGCGCCGATAGCGGTGTCGGCTGGCAGCTTAGTCCGGACTTCAAGGAGCGATATTTGCGCGGTGCGGATGAGTTGGAATTGGTGCGTTTGGGGTTGGATGACACAATGCGGATTGCTTATCAGGCGATGCGTGACGTCTGGCATGGCCGCGATGATGTGCCCGATCTGCGCACCGCTGCATATCTGGTTTCCATCGATAAAGTTGCACAGTCTTACCGCGCCAAGGGCCTTTAGCATTTCACCTTTGGCGGTGTAGACTCTGCGCGCGAGACAGCAGATATTAAGCACATGAGTCTGCCGCCCGGTTTCCTTGATGAATTACGCAGCCGCCTGTCGATCTCCGACGTGGTGGGACGCAAAGTTATGTGGGACGCGCGCAAGTCGAACCAAGGCAAGGGTGACATGTGGGCACCATGCCCGTTTCATCATGAAAAAACGGCCAGTTTTCACGTCGATGACCGAAAAGGATATTACTATTGCTTTGGCTGTCAGGCGAAAGGTGATGCACTTTCGTTTGTGAAAGAAACCGAGAACGTTAGTTTTATGGAAGCCGTGGAAATTTTGGCAGGCGAGGCGGGGATGCAAATGCCTTCGCGCGATCCAAAGGCGGCTGAAAAGCTGGACCGCGCCAGCAAACTTGCTGAGGTCATGGAACAAGCGGTGCAGTATTTCCGTTTGCAGCTGCGTACATCGACGGCCGCCGAGGCCCGCAGATATTTGCAAGGGCGTGGTCTATCAGAGGCAGCACTTGAGCGCTGGGAAATCGGTTTTGCACCTGATGCGTGGCAGGGACTTTGGGATCATCTCGTTGGCAAAAACGTACCTGAAGACCTGATTTTAGGTGCTGGTTTGGCCAAGCCCAGCCAAAAAGGTGGCAAGCCATATGATACATTTCGAGGTCGGATCATGTTTCCGATCCGTGATGCACGGGGGCGCGCGATTGCTTTTGGGGGACGCGCGATGGACCCCAACGACAACGCAAAATACCTCAATTCTCCAGAGACTGAACTTTTTGATAAGGGCCGCAGTCTTTATAACCACAAGCCAGCTCGCGAGGCTGCAGGCAAAGGCCAGCAATTGATTGTGGCTGAAGGCTACATGGATGTCATCGCGCTGGGTGAGGCGGGATTTGCCGCGTCTGTTGCTCCCCTCGGGACGGCGGTTACAGAGAATCAACTGGCGCTTTTGTGGCGGGTCACCGACGAGCCTATCATCGCCCTTGATGGTGATACGGCCGGCTTGCGGGCGGCGATGCGCTTGGTTGATCTAGCGCTTCCGTTACTGCAATCGGGCAAGTCTTTGCGCTTTGCAATCATGCCAGAGGGACAAGACCCCGATGATTTGATCCGTGCTTCAGGGGCTTCGGCGGTTCAAAATGTGATCGATGGTGCTATTCCGATGGTTCAGCTGCTGTGGCGACGTGAAACTGAAGGGCGTAACTTTGACAGTCCCGAGCGTAAAGCGGCATTGGACAAGGCACTGCGCCAGAAAATTATGCTGATCACCGATCCAAGCATTCGTAGTCACTACGGTCAGGCCATTAAAGATTTGCGGTGGGATTTGTTCCGCCCCCAAGCAAAAGCGCGCCCATCCGGTGGCTTTACGACGCGCGGTGGGAAGCGCGGTGGCGGTTGGAAAGCACCTGCTGAGGGTGCTATGCCGACGACGCAATCAAGCTTTTTGGTAAGTTCTGAACGGGCCGCCGAGGGGCATTTGCGCGAGGCAGTGGTATTGGCAACTTTGCTGAAAAACCCAGCCGTTCTGCCCGAATTCGAAGACGCGCTTGAGCGTCTTGAGTGTCATGATCCCGATCATCGCCGTATTCAGGGGGCTCTGCTGCGCCATATTGAGGCCGATGCTGATATGCTGATCGAGAGTGTTGAGCATGAGATCGGTGTGGCGCTTTTGGAAAAACTATTTGCGCATAAGCACGTGGCGATCGCACCGCCCGTACGCCGCCCCGGAAACATCGATCTGGCATCCATGTGCGTGAACGACGCCCTCGCGAAACTTACGGCACAACGCGGTCATGAAGTTGAAGTACGCGAAGTTTCCCAAGACCTTGACCGAAACGATGGCGAACCCGTTGAGGAAAACCTGACGTGGCGGTTGCGAGAGGCCGCAGAAGGTCTGCAAGGGGGCGGTGGCGGTGATGACGCGGATGACACAGCAGATTTTGACGTGGCCGATAACGGCGCCAAACTAAGCCGCGATGAACGTGATGCATTTGCAGCACTCCTGGGCAGCATCGGTAAGGCTGAAAATAGTAATTAACGAAGGGTTATCCTCTTACAATTAGGGTTTTCAATGCCCATCTCTCAAGGCATGTGGTTAAGCTCACACCGACCCATGGTCGAATCAGTCAAAATGTTAGATGAGTCGGAGAGGGGTTGATTCGTTTTCCTGAGTCGCGTGCGCGTGGATTAAGGCAGCCTAAAGTTACACCGCGCGGCCTTCACGCCGCGTCGCCTCCGCCGCAAAGGACTTTGCTCATGGCCAAAGACACCGACGACCGCAAAAACGAAGATCAGGAAAACGCGCACAACTTGGACATGTCCCAAGCCGCCGTAAAGAAAATGATCTCCGAGGGGCGTGAACGGGGCTACATTACGTATGGGCTACTTAATCAAGTTTTGCCGCCAGAGCAGGTAAGCTCGGAGCAAATCGAAGACGTGATGTCGATGCTGTCGGAAATGGGCATCAACATTATTGAAGACGACGAGGCCGAAGAGGAAGACGCCAAAGGCTCGACAGCTGTCGTTACCAAAGATGATGCGCGTGAAGTTGCCCTTGCTGGTGCTGAAAAAGAAAAGCTGGATCGCACTGATGATCCCGTGCGCATGTATCTGCGCGAGATGGGCAGCGTTGAGCTGTTGTCCCGTGAAGGCGAAATCGCGATTGCGAAACGTATTGAGGCTGGCCGCAACACGATGATTTTGGGCCTTTGCGAAAGCCCTCTTACATTCCAAGCGATCACTATTTGGCGCGACGAATTGCTTAGCGAAGATATTTTGCTTCGTGACGTTATCGACCTGGAAACAACGTTTGGCGATCAGCTGGCAGAGGAGGAAGAAGCCGTTGTGCCGACGCCCGGAGCCGAGCCCAAGCAAGAGAGCACGACACAAGAACTGGATGCCGACGGTAACCTGATCCAGTCTGATGATGACGATGATGAAGATGAGCAGGCGAACCTTTCTCTTGCGGCGATGGAAGCTGCGCTTAAGCCACGCGTTCTGGAAGCGCTCGAAATCATTGCGCATAACTATGGCAAGTTGAGCGAGATGCAGGATCTTCGGATGTCTGCCACGTTGAATGAAGGCAGCTCTTTCAGCGAGAAAGCTGAAAAGAAATATCAAAAACTGCGCTCTGAAATTGTTGCCCAAGTGAACGAGCTTCACTTGCACAACAACCGTATTGAAGCGCTGATCGACCAGCTTTACGGCATCAACCGCCGCATCATGTCCATTGACAGTGCAATGGTGAAACTTGCGGACCAAGCGCGTATTAACCGCCGGGATTTCGTTGATGCGTATCGTGGTCGCGAGCTTGATCCAAACTGGCTGACTGACATGGGTGATAAACCCGGCCGTGGCTGGCAGGCGCTGATTGAGCGCTCGACTGATAAAATCGAAGAGTTGCGTTCTGATATGGCGCAAGTTGGCCAGTATGTTGGTCTGGATATTTCTGAATTCCGCCGTATCGTACAGCAGGTGCAAAAAGGCGAGAAGGAAGCCCGTCAGGCCAAGAAGGAAATGGTCGAGGCAAACCTTCGTCTCGTTATTTCGATCGCCAAAAAGTACACCAACCGTGGTCTGCAATTCCTCGACTTGATCCAAGAGGGTAACATCGGCCTGATGAAGGCGGTTGATAAGTTTGAATATCGCCGTGGTTATAAATTTTCGACCTATGCCACATGGTGGATCCGTCAGGCTATCACGCGCTCGATTGCCGATCAGGCGCGTACAATCCGTATCCCTGTGCACATGATTGAAACGATCAACAAGCTGGTGCGTACGGGTCGTCAGATGCTCCATGAAATTGGTCGTGAGCCGACACCGGAAGAATTGGCCGAAAAGCTTCAAATGCCGCTCGAAAAAGTGCGCAAAGTGATGAAAATCGCCAAAGAGCCAATCAGCCTTGAAACGCCCATCGGGGATGAGGAAGACAGCCAGCTTGGTGACTTCATCGAAGATAAAAACGCGATCTTGCCGCTTGATAGTGCTATTCAGGAGAACCTGAAAGAAACGACAACACGGGTTCTGTCATCGCTCACGCCGCGTGAAGAGCGGGTTTTGCGGATGCGTTTCGGTATTGGCATGAACACAGACCACACCCTTGAGGAAGTTGGCCAACAGTTCTCGGTCACCCGTGAACGTATTCGCCAGATTGAGGCTAAAGCATTGCGCAAGCTCAAGCATCCGTCGCGTTCACGCAAGTTGCGGTCTTTCTTGGATCAATAAACTACCCTGCTAAACTCTGGTTTTGCGGATATATTGACAAAACGGCGCCTATTTCAGGCGCCGTTTTTGCATCTGACGGCACAGCCTTCCCCCAGATGTTGTTTGTGAATTTTTCTTCTACCCAAATCTAGATTGCTGTCCTATAGTCTGTTGATAAGTAGGGCGCAGACCCTATCGAGGCAGTAATAAACGAGAAGGGGCATAGCCAATGCGCTGTCCATTTTGCGGTAACGTAGACACACAAGTGAAAGATTCCCGTCCCGCTGAGGACCATGTCGCAATTCGCCGCCGGCGTTTTTGTCCCGCATGTGGTGGACGTTTTACGACTTACGAACGTGTTCAGTTGCGTGACTTGGTTGTCATCAAATCTAACGGACGCCGTGAAGATTTTGACCGCGACAAGCTGGAACGCTCAGTTCGGATTTCTCTGCAAAAACGGCCTGTTGAGCCTGAGCGCGTGGACCAGATGATCTCTGGAATAGTGCGCCGATTGGAAAGCATGGGCGAGACTGACATTAGCTCCAAGCAGATCGGTGAGATCGTCATGGAGGCTTTGGCCCGCATAGACACCGTTGGATATGTGCGATTTGCGAGCGTGTACAAAAACTTCCAAGCAGCTGATGATTTTGATAAATTTGTTAGTGAACTGCGCCCGAACGTGTCGCCGGAAAACGATTGATCAACAAAGCCTTAGCATCCGTGGATGAGCAACACATGCGCCACGCGCTTGCCCTCGGGCGGCGCGGGCAGGGGCGTGTGTGGCCAAACCCAGCGGTTGGTTGTGTCATTGTGAAGGACGGCGTTATTGTTGGGCGTGGCTGGACCCAAGACGGTGGCCGCCCGCACGCCGAGCCGATCGCGTTAGCGCAGGCAGGACATCTGGCACGTGGTGCGACGGCATATGTGACGCTCGAGCCTTGCGCGCATCATGGTAAGACGCCGCCCTGCGCGCATGCGCTTATTGAGGCGGGAGTGTCTCGGGTCGTTTGTGCGATTGAGGATGAAGACAACCGTGTTTCAGGGCTCGGATTTCAAGCGCTCCGCGATGCAGGGATTTCGGTAGATATCGGCGTGCTCTCGGCAGAGGCCGATGAAGATCATCGTGGGTTTTTCAAAGTTGCGCGTGAAGGTTTACCTTTGGTGACACTCAAGATGGCAACATCTTTTGACGGAAAAATTGGGACATCAACCGGAGACAGCCAGTGGATCACTGGGGCACATGCGCGGCGCGCTGTTCATATGATGCGGGCCCGACACGATGCAGTGATGGTTGGCGCGGGGACTGTGCGGGCCGATAATCCTTCTCTTAATGTGCGGGGTTTCGGCGTTTCACATCAGCCCGTCCGCGTTGTCATCAGTGAGACCCTGCAGGGTATGGCGCATAGCGATGTGCAAAACGGGGGTTGGTTTGTTCACCCGAAAACAGCGGATGTGAATGAGCTGTCGTCGAATGCGCGATCTGTCCCTTATCAAGGCAGCCTGACCGACGCGCTGCGGGCGCTTGCAGCGCAGGGGCTTACGCGTGTTTTTTGTGAAGGGGGCGGCGGACTCGCCGCGTCTTTATTGAGCGAAAACCTCGTGGATGATCTGGTGTGCATGACGGCTGGTGTTGTTATCGGAAGTGACGGATTGGGCGCCGTCGCACCATTTGATCAACGTGTTTTGGCAGATGCCCCGCGCTGGACGCTTGTTGACTGTCGTTCAATTGGCGGTGACGTGTTGCACCGGTGGCGCCGCGCTTAACGCCAAAGATGTGCGTAACTTGAAAGCACGCCTTGTGCTTTAGCCAACAGACGCAAACCCAGTCCACTATAATTGGCTTTAGACATGGCTAAACGGTCAACCGCAACTTCGGCGGGGCAGGGGCAACCTGTCTCAGGGTCGTAATAGCGTGGGTATTCAATCAAAGTTGCATGTGTGAATTGATCAAGGTTTGGGCGTGCGGTGCGGCGGTCAGGGGTGTCTACTATATCAGTTGTCAGCCCCCATCCCGCATAGAACGGCGCCCCTAAGCAGGTGACAGGCACACCGCGCAAAAGCGCCTCAAACCCGAGTGTTGAGGTCATCGTCCAAACACTATCGATGCGGGCGAGTAGGTCCAAAGCATCCGCGTTCGTGGCTATGATATCCGCGACTTCTGCGGCCTCATTACTTAAGCCGCCTTTGCGCAAACCTGCCTCTACGTCGGGGTGCGGTTTGTAGATCAGGATGGCATCGGGGTTTGCGCGGCGTGTCTCAATTAACAAATCGCTGTTGATCTGCCATTTCGACGTGCCAAGCTTGATGGAAGCATGATCTTCCACTTGCCCCGGTACCAAAATGCAATGGCCTTTGGGGAGCGATGGTAAATCAGTTTTGATCCCAAGGTTATATTTGCTCACGCCGCTCTCGATGATTTTTTGGCGTAAGGCTTCGGTCCGAAGTAATGCCGCCGGCTCCAGAGTAAGTGACTGGCCTATTAGCTTTTCAACGCGGCTTTCTCGGGTTGGGTCATAGTAAATACCAAGGTTATCAAGAACCAGCGATAGGGGCGGGACCAAGTTAGCACCAAGGCCCTTTGAACGGAGAAATCCGTCTTCTACGGTTGCTTCATGGCTGTCATGTGCTCCCCACTGCATGACGCGCCGCGTATCTATGTTGCCCCCGAATTTTACAGGTCGTACGCTGCCAAAGAATGCTTGTGTGTGCTTGCGTTTCCATAGGCGCATATCTGGTACAGCCCAGCCATTATGATCTTCACGCCAAGTACGACTAAGCGCTTCGAGGGTGCTGAGCGCCTCTTCAAAGCTACAGAGCGTATCGCGGTAGGGGTCATACCACGTAGGATATAAGATCATCGCACCTGCAAAAAGTTGTGCGCGGGTTAACGTGCGGCTGCGTCGATCAATAGGTGCACGGTCTTCGCTTAGCCCCCAACCGGCATAAAAAGGTTGTCCATACAGGATTGGTTTGTGACCAGCCATTATAGCCTCAAAACACATTTGCGAGCTGACGGCGTAGACTTTAATCGCGCCGTCAAGCAAGCGGTGCGGGTTGGTGCTTTGATCCAACACAACCACGTTGCCACCAATGTCTGCAGGGCCAAAATGACCGCCTTTGCGACCGGTTTGGGTTTCGGGATGTGTCTTCAGCACAATCGTTGCGTGCGGGTTTTCAAGCCGCGCATCCAGTAGCATCTCGCGGAACGTATCTGCATCTGCGCCCGAATGTGTGATGGAGGCATCGCCTGCAGTTTGATCAATCACAAGGACATAACCGGCGTCTGGAATGTCCTTTGGAAAGGGGGCCTCAGGAACGAAGTTATTGTATTTCGAAAGCGCACTTCGCTTCATGCGCGCCATGCCACCGCGTGCACGGTCAAGCAGGGCTGTGTCATCAAGGGGGTGCGTGGCAAGCAGGACCTCAAGGTCACTTGGCGCGCTGCGATCAAATTGTAACCGCGTGTGTCAATGTTGAGCCCCATGGGCAGATCACCGCCGCTGGCAGGATGCACTGACCTCAAAAAGGGGTCTTCTACGCGCAGAAGCTTTGCATTGGTGCGGGCTGCAATCTTTTCGCCGCGGCGCGCGGTTGGTGATTTCCCCCAAACACCGATCAAATCCGCTTCTGACGGCATGCCCAGGCGGATGTCATAGCCTTTTAACGCAAGAATACGGCGCACGCGTTTTTGACGCAAAAACCCACCATTATAGACAAACAGCCGCTGACGGGTTGGGTCAGCGGCCGAAAGTGGAGCCGTCATCAGGCTTAGTTACCGGCCAGTGGGTTCAAGGTATTCACAGAGTTAAGCGATCCTGTGAGTGCCGCGATTGTTTTGTTCCACTGCACGAATGGTGCCTCGGTCACATAGACCGTATCGTCATCACGTACGGCGAAATCACGTGCGTTGAACATGCCATTAGGCTCGGTCAGATCAAGCACATAGGCCACGCGCTGCGCCCCCTGTAGATCATCGCGGCCCATCACTTGATTGGTAATTTCGGCGGGTTCATTGCGGAACACAAAAACGCCCGTTGGATCTGCTACGTTACTGCTTAAGCCGCCCACTTGTGCAAGTGCCTCAATGGCAGAGATCGTGCGTGTGGTGAATTCAACGCGGTTTTGGCTGCCAGTGGCGCCCAAAACGGTATAGGCGCGGGTGTCTCTTTCGACTAAAATGCGGTCTCCGCCGCGCAGGGCGATGTCAAAGCGCGGGTCTTGATAAAGATCTTGGAACCAAACCTGCCCGCGATGTGTACCACGAATAACGGTAATTTGTGCAACTTCTGCTTCAAGTCCCACGCCGCCTGCACGGGCAAGCATCGAAGAAAGCGTGCGGGTCGGTCGCTCAATCGCGTAGACGCCTTGTGCGCCAACCGCGCCAACCACAGTGACTGTGGCGCCATCACCGGCTACGCGGCGAACCTGCACTTGGGGGTCCGGTGTTTGTTCGTTCAGGCGCGTGGTGATCAGACGGCGTAGCGCTTCTGGAGATTTGCCAGATGCCTTCAAAGTGCCGGCGTAGGGAACGAAAATATTGCCGTTTCCGTCTACCTGCACTTCGTCAAGAATGGTGGCGTTTTGCCCCGCACCGGCAAGCAGGCCGTCATCTACGTTTTCCCAGACAGTCAGCCCCAACACATCGCCAGGACGGATCACGTCAGAGCCAACAACACCCGCGTTGATGAACGTATCCGAAAAACCAAACGCAGGCGTTACTGCTGTGGCGCGGGTCACGCGGTCGTTGACAGAGACGATGAATGCATCGCCTTCACGCAAAACGGATCCTTGAAAAATCTCGGCTTTGTTGGGGCCTACACGCGGCAGACCGCATGCAGAAACAGTCGCAACGAGGCTTAGCAAGGCAATGCCTTTTACCACAGGGGACACATTAATTTTCACTGCTCTGGTCCTTTCGACCTTATAGAACTGCCTCAAGTTTTCCTTTTAGCTTACTGGAATCCCTCACAGAAAGCTACCGCTAGGGTTTGTGGTTGTTAGGGAATGACACGCAACTGTCGCCGTGGGGCCGCTTTGCCAACCTCAAGTGCTTCGTAGGGATCGTGGGGGTCTAACATCAGATCAACGACTTGTCGCAAAAGCTGTCTGCGGCCTTTGGCGGCATAAAACCCACCGGCAATCTGGCTGGTCTCAAGCAAGAAGCGCCGGTAATCGCGGTAGGCGGCAGTGTCCGGTGTTGTGGGTAAGCTAAAGAATTCATGGAGCGGCTGAGACGACACAAACTCTGGTTTGTTATAGACCGCCGTGCCAAAAACCTTCAGTGGGATCCCGCGCCAAAGCACTTGTTGCCCGGCGGTTGTATTGACCGTCACCGCACTTCGGGCATGGTCCAAAAGCTGGGCCAGTTTGCCGCCACGTACATAGTGGCACCGCCCCTCAACGCTGTGCTGACGGGCTAGGTTTTTGATCAAACGGCGGATGCTTGTCTGACCGTTTTCAAGCGGGTGCGCCTTTAATACCAGATGGTGATGCGCTGGTGCCCCTTTGGTAAAACCTTCGATGATTACCTCGATGAACTCGTCGATTTTGGTGAACGGAGAGTGGGCTTGAAAGCTGGCGTCATGCTCAAGTTGCAGCAGCGCAATATGGTAGGGATACCCTTCGCGCTTGATGCGCAGTGTGGAAAACACGCGGCTTAGCCAATAAAACGGCATTCCTAAACGGCGCATGAAATACAGAGCAAATTCGGTTTTTACATCAAGGGCGCGGTGGCGTTGCATCTTGCGGTAGTGGCCGTTTCGAAACATCACAAACCAATGATAAAGCGCGCCGTAAAACACGTGCTGGCGCATGTCGCCCCAGTGTGCTGGTGCTTGCGGAATGTCTAAATCGGCGTCTGCCAAAGTCTCGCGCATCTGACCCACGCTAAGCTGTATGAGCGCGGAGTTTCCGTTGGAGCCATCACGCTCGTAGCTGACCCAATAGGGCCGCAGATAACCTTCTTCGAATACATGCGTCCGGATGCCCAACTGCCGCGCCAGTTCTGCCGCTTGGGCGTGAACAGGCCGCGTGTCACCGTATAGCACAATGTCCGTGATTGATTTGGTGTGAAGGGTCTGACGTAGGGCTTCTGCCCAGTCGTCTAGGCTGCCGCGATACCCGATGTAGTTTTTTGGCGAGAACCAAAAGGCGCGATCACCTGCATTGAAACCGACCCGCCAGACCTGTGCGCCAGCGCGCTCTAGCATCTGCCCGAGGCGCCAGAAAAACGGACCATGCGGGCCTTGCAGAAACAGAAAACGCGTATTTTCGCCGGTAATGAGCGCCATTTGACATGCCGTGTGCTTAGGTTTTGCACAGATCAGCGCAGGATCGCGAGTGGGGTAGCCTGAATTATTGGCGAAAATGTGACCTGCATTATGATTGAGGCGATGTGCGAAAAGCTATCACTGGAATGGGCGCCAAAGCCCTTGTCCGGATGGGTGCGCCGTTATAGGTGGTTTGCAACACGAAATTCGGGACGAGATTTATGTTCACTGGGATTATCACAGACGTTGGTCATATCGCGCAACTGGAACAGCGCGGTGATTTGCGGGCGCGCATTTCAACGCGTTACGATATGAGCGGAGTCGATATGGGTGCTTCCATTGCCTGCGACGGTGTTTGCCTGACTGTTGTTGGCAAAGGTCTAGCCGAAGGCGATCAGCTCGGATGGTTTGATGTGGATGTGTCTGCAGAGACCGTCAGCAAGACAAATCTTGATACATGGTCCGCAGGGCGGCGCATCAATCTGGAGCGTGCCTTGAAAGTGGGCGATGAGTTGGGTGGACATATCGTGTCCGGTCACGTCGATGGCTTGGCCAAGATTGTCGCGATGCATGATGAGGGCGATAGCACTCGGGTCACGCTTGAAGCGCCAGAGGCACTTGCAAAGTTCATCGCGCCCAAAGGCTCGGTTACGCTTAATGGCACGTCTTTGACTGTGAATGATGTTGAGGGTACTGCCTTCGGGATCAACTTTATTCCGCACACAAAAAGCGTCACCACATGGGGTGATGCAGCTGTTGGTGACGCGGTGAACCTCGAAATTGATACAATGGCCCGCTACGTGGCCCGATTGCAGGAGTGGGCGTAATGAGCGCTGAAAGCATGTTTGAAAAGCCCGGTCCTGTTGAGGAAAACCTCTCGGATGTGATCAGCCCGATTGAAGACATCATTGATGATGCGCGTAATGGTCGGATGTTTATTCTGGTGGATCACGAAGACCGCGAGAACGAGGGTGATCTTGTTATTCCCGCGCAAATGGCCACGCCTGATGCGATTAACTTTATGGCGACCCACGGGCGTGGCTTGATTTGTCTGACGCTTCCGTCTGACCGGATTGATGCGCTTGGCCTGCCATTGATGGCGACGCAGAACTCATCGCGACATGAGACTGCCTTTACCGTTTCGATTGAGGCGCGCGAAGGCGTTACCACCGGTATTTCGGCGGCTGACCGCGCGCGCACAGTTGCTGTGGCGATTGATAGCAAAGCAACCTCAGCGGATATCGCAACGCCGGGGCATGTTTTCCCACTACGTGCGCGAGACGGCGGTGTGCTGGTACGCGCTGGGCACACTGAGGCGGCCGTTGACGTATCACGGCTTGCGGGCTTGAACCCTTCTGGCGTGATCTGTGAGATCATGAACGACGATGGCACCATGTCACGCTTGCCGGACCTTGTTGGCTTTGCGCAGCTGCACGGGCTTAAAATTGGGACGATTTCTGACCTGATCAAATACCGCCGCCGCCATGACAATTTGGTGCGCGTGCGTAGCACAGACACAATCCAGTCCGAGTTTGGTGGCGAATGGGATATGCGTGTCTACACCGATGAGACCCAAGGCGCAGAGCATATCGTTTTGATCAAAGGCGATATTTCGGGCGATGAGCCTGTGCTTGTTCGTATGCACGCCATGGATCCGATGCTTGACGTGATTGGCACAGGCGGTACGGGTCGTGCTGCGGAATTTGGCGATGCGATGAAGCTGATCGCTGACCACGGGCGCGGTGCGCTGGTGCTGCTGCGTGATCTTACCATGAAAATTGCGCGCGATGATGAGGTCAGCCCGCAGACGCTTCGCCAATACGGTTTGGGCGCACAGATTTTGTCATCTTTGAACCTGTCGAAAATTGTTCTTCTGACCAATTCACCTGCGCCAAAAGTTGTTGGGCTGGACGCGTATGGTCTGGAGATTGTGGACACGATGAAAATTTCGGAGATCGGATAATGGCTGGCGCTTCTCACTACATAATGGATACACCACGCTTCGAGGACGCTCCGAAAATTCTGATTGTGCGGTCCCCGTATTACAAAGACATCGCTGATAATTTAGTTGCCGGTGCCGTTGCCGCTCTTGAGGCAGCTGGTGCAACCCATGAAATGATCGATGTGCCCGGGGCGCTTGAAATACCCACTGCAATTGGCATCGCTGAGCGTATGTCTAATTTCGATGGCTATGTAGCACTGGGCTGCGTGGTGCGCGGCGAGACAACCCACTATGAAACAGTGTGCAACGACAGCAGTCGTGCACTGCAATTACTGGGCCTTCAGGGGCTTTGTATTGGTAACGGTATCCTGACTGTAGAGAACCGCAAACAGGCCGAAGTACGTGCAGATCCTGCAGACCAAAACAAAGGTGGCGGCGCCGCTGCGGCAGCCTTGCACTTGATCGCTATCGCTCGTAAGTGGGGCCGCGCGGATAAGGGCGTTGGATTTACCAGCGACATCCTGCTTGCAGGCGGTACACACAAAGCATGACTGAACTTTCAAATAACCAAAAACGCAAAATGAAATCAGCGGCGCGGCTTTATGCTGTGCAAGCGTTGTTTCAGATGGAACACTCGTCGCAATCAGTCGATGTTGTCATGCGTGAGTTTGAAGACCATCGTTTTGGTGCGACCTATGAGGGGAGTGAAATGATGGAAGGCGATATCGATGTATTCCGCATGCTGGCCCAAGATGCGGTTGAGCATCAGCGCCCCATCGACCAAATGACCGACCGTGCTTTGGTTGTAAAGTGGCCGATCGCGCGCATTGACCCCACTATTCGCGCGCTTTTCCGTGCTGCTGGTGCGGAATTGCTGGGTAAAGTGACGCCGCCCCGCGTTGTCATTAAAGAATTCGTTGACGTTGCTGGCGCGTTTTTCCCTGAGGGTGATGAAACGCATTTTGTGAACGGTGTTCTTGATCATATGGCGCGCGAAGTTCAGCCCGACGCATTCTGATCTGATTTCCCAAAACTACTGTTGGCCTAAACGCTGAACCGAAAGCGGCGTGTCATAACCCGTGGGTTTGCCACGGGAGCATATTGGCTGCACGCCTCAACAGGTCGGCATCTGGAAAAATGGGTGGCGGGCCCGCAGCGACCGTTGGACGATTATTCCCGAGGACCTGTATATACAGGTGGGCGCCAGATAACGCGGCCAGGACCGTGACAGAGCCAACTCCCTCGGATTTGCTTAAGGCCACTGGAATGTATCGACCAGCTTACGTGAAGAGCAGCACCCGCCACTGCATCATCTATGGCGCTTGGTAAGGTCTGACAAGAGCGTTTGCAGGTTTGTTTGAGTTTCCCTTGCCTTTTGTTTCCGTTTTGTTCACTCCTTGCTCATGCAACATAATCCAACGCTACCTTTGCGCGCGGGCGATGTTTTGGCCCGCGGCGTGTGCCGGCATCTTTTGAGCCATAACTTTGTCTCTGTCACAGAACTTGTGCCGACGCGTGGACTGCGCGTTGATGTGATGGCGCTTGGGCCTAAGGGAGAGATTTGGATTGTTGAGTTCAAATCTAGCCGCGAAGATTTTACCTCAGATTAGAAGTGGCAGGGCTATCTTGAGTGGTGTGATCGATATTTTTGGGCGGTGGACGAGACGTTCCCAACTGATCTTTTGCCTGATGAAACGGGTCTCATCATCGCCGATGGATATGATGCAGAGATCATTCGAATGCCGGATGAGGTTCGGTTAGCCGGTGCGCGGCGAAAAGCGATGGTGCAAAAATTTGCCCGCCATGCGGCACTGCGTGCTCATGCAGCGCGCGATCCCGCCGCAACGCAATAATGCTTTCATAAGGTCGTAAGCTGTCGAGGATGCCTTAGCCGATAACTTTGGCCGCCGCCGCAATTTCTTCTGCAATTTCGAGCGCTTCTTCAGGAGTGAAATCCATTGGAATTTCCACGCCATTGGCCTCAACGAAGATGCGCACCATGCCTTGATCGGTTGGGCCGATTTGCAAGTTGGCTTCGATATCGCGCTCGCTGTTGATCCCCATGGGTGCATCCTTTGCTATGACTGTTATGGCAATTACAGGGCAGGGCGCATCAAGACAAGGGGTTGTGGGCGTGGTCGGTTTTCCTTCACAGGCGGTTCGTTTCTTGTCAGACTTTCGAATATATTTGTCCGTGTAAGAGACATTCAACGAGTGTGAGAGTAGTGATGCCCCTACGGCCTATAAGAAACCTAACTAAGAATCCGCATGTGGCGATTTTGGAACGCCTCATGGGTGCAACACCCCACATAATTTGGGTGCGTTCATGACTGTCTAAGCAGAGCATTTGATTGCGCAGCATGAGTTGAATTTTGGTAAGGTTTTCTCTCAGCAATATGTGCTGAGCAAAGAAGCCGGTTTTGCGGTGACTAGCTTTGCACCCCGTACCTTGCAAAACGGTTGGGTGCTTCATGTCGGGCGTGGCTTACAAACGGCGCTGGCAACGGATGGGCGCGCGGGTATTTCTGTGGCCGTACTGGGACTTGCGGTGGATGCAAACGGATTTTTCATCGACACGCCGCATCTACAGTTGCTGCTGGACCGCGCAAAAAGCCGCGGCGCACTTGCTGATACGCTTGAGATGGCTGCGGGACGCTATATCTTTGTGATCACCGCGCCTGATTTCAACCGCGTCTACCTTGATCCAAGTGCGATGATCCCCGCTGTTTACAATCGTGAAACAGGGCGCGTTGCGACCAGACTCTATCTGGCCATTGATGATGCTCCGGTTATTGAGCGTGAGTATTCGCTGGCAGAAAATGCGGGCTCTGGCGGTGGTGCGCGCTTGGCGTTCGGGTATACGCCTGATGCCCGTGTGCGCCGTGTGATGGCCAATCACTACTTTGATCTTGATGCACAGCAAACGGTTCGGCACTGGCCAAAAGCGGATTGCGACTGGCGTATAGAGGTGACGGAGCACGGGATACGCGAACGATTGGACCGCGTTGTGCAGCGCCATAGGCAAGTGATGAAGCCGCTTATATCACGGCAAAGCCCCAGTACTTTGCCCATTACAGGTGGTGCGGATTCACGTTTGTTGCTGGCTTTTGCGAAAGAACTTTGGGGCGATATTGATCTGTTTTGCGTGCACGCGAACAATGCCAACACCTGCCGTGATAGTGGCATCGCAGCTCAGCTCGCTGATATCGCTGGCCTTGATTTGGTCCGCTATAACCTGCCCAAAGACAAATCGTTACAAAAACGCCCCAAGTTGATCCGGCGGGTAGATATTTCAGAACGGATAGCAGAGGGCATGATCGGTGATCCCGAGCCGCAGGTACCTTTGAAAATACTCGAGCGGCTTGCACTGCCTGCTGGTGGGGTCCTCATTCGCGGACAGGTGACGTCCATTAGCAAAGCGGTGTGGTGGCGCCAGATTGGCATCAACGAATTCAAGCGGACACAAGGCACCGAACAATCCGCAAAGATTGGTGTGAAACTTCTGATGCTGAATAACCCGCCGATGACGTCGGACCCGTTTTATCTCGATCATTACGATGAGTGGGTGCAGACAATTCCCGCAGGCGCACGGTGCAGGGCGCTTGATTTGATGGGGTTGGAGCATTTTTATTCACACGGCACCGGTCCGCTCTTCAGTGGTTTTTATCACAATTTTTATATGTCACCCAGTTGTGACCGGCTGATCATTGAAAACCTGTCGCAAATACCCCCGCAACTTCGGGCGGATTTCTACGTAAATGACCTTTTGATGGAGGCGACTGCGCCGGAATTGCGAGATGTTGAGTACACCCGCGCTATCGATAACGAGATACGCATGAGGCGCGCGCCGCTTGCCGAAGCGATGGCGCAGCTCAAAGGCCCTCAATAATCGCGCATTTACAGACAAAAGAGGCTTGCAATGCCGGTCGCGCTTTCGTAAGCCGAGCTTGTTGCCGCCTTAGCTCAGCTGGTTAGAGCGCTGGTTTGTGGTACCAGAGGTCGGTGGTTCGAACCCACCAGGCGGTACCATCCTTGGTATCAACCCACATCGTTAGCAGTGATTGCCGTACCGGTGCTATCTGGCGCTATTTTAAGGTTATGCGTTTGATCATCTGACCGGTGGTTCGGTTATACACCAAGATTTCGTTTTCTTCGGTCACAATCGCGAAATATTCTGCCGTTTGGGTGAAGGCGGTAGCTGTAGCGCCATCAGGAAGTGTGATTGCGTCAGGGAACGTGACACTCGGTGCCTGTAAGCGCATGACAAGCAATGTAATGATCGTTATCAGGCCGATAATCATTGTGGCCGTCAACACGGTTACGAGCAATCTCAGGAACCTCAAGTTAGCGGGTTCTGGTACTTGATCCGGGGGATTTTGGTCCATGTCAGCCGTCACTTTTTCTATCGCGGAAGCCCCGCCGTCGCGCCTTGATAAGGCCTTGGCCCGCGATGTGCCAGTCACCGCGAACCTTTCACGCTCGCGGCTTGGCAAATTGATTGCACAAGGCGCGGTTGAGGTGGATGGGACTGTCGTGACAGACATCAAGGCGCGTGCGGCCGAGGGAATGCAGATAAGCATCACTGTGCCCGAAGCCACCGAAAGCCATATGTTGCCAGAAGACATTCCGCTGAATGTGATTTTTGAAGATGATGATTTGATCGTGATCAACAAGCCTGTGGGCATGGTCGTACATCCTGCGCCGGGCACGCCATCTGGCACGTTGGTCAATGCGTTGATGCACCACTGCGGTGAAAGCCTGTCCGGTGTGGGCGGTGAAAAGCGCCCCGGAATTGTCCATCGTATCGACAAAGACACATCGGGAATTTTGGTGGTTGCTAAGTCTGATCAGGCGCACCACGGGCTTGCGGCGCAATTTGAGGCCCATACGGTTGAGCGGTATTACCGCGCCGTCTGTTATGGTGTGCCGGACGCGAACGATCCCCGCCTGCGCGGTATTCGCGGTACGTCCTTTGAGCCGGGTAATATTTTGAAGCTTAATACTCACCTTGCCCGCCACAAAACGGACAGACAGCGTCAAGCCGTGCTGTTTGACGGTGGCCGTCACGCTGTAACGCGCGCGCGGTTGGTCGAGCGTTTTGGCCAGCCCGAGACCCTCGCCCTTATTGAATGTTGGCTTGAAACCGGTCGGACGCACCAAATCCGCGTGCACTTGGCCCATGTGGGTCATGGTTTGGTGGGGGATCCAACTTACGGTGGGCGGCGCAAACTGCCCCCCAAAGCGCTGAGTGCCGGTGCCCATGCAGCAGTGGCTGCGTTTAATCGACAGGCGTTGCATGCGGCGGTTTTGGGGTTTGAGCATCCTGTTAGCGGCGAAATGATGCGTTTTGAGGCCCCGTTGCCGGAAGATATGGCAACGATGATCCAAGCGTTGCGCGGATAATTATTCTATTCATGAGTTGGTAACAGTTTCGCGAGGATGCCCTTGCGAGGGCGCATTCGCGCACCCATATTTATTTCAACGCGGGCAACTCCGCTGACTTTGAGCACGAGGGGCTTACAATGGCGAACTACACAACTCTGCCTGCACCCACACCCGAGGGCGGGCTTAACCGTTACATGCAAGAAATCCGGAAGTTTCCGATGTTGGAGCCGGAAGAAGAATACATGCTGGCCAAGCGTTATTTGGACCACGATGACAGCGGTGCGGCCCATAAGCTCGTGACATCGCACCTGCGTTTGGCGGCTAAGATTGCCATGGGATATCGCGGCTATGGCCTGCCGCAAGCCGAAGTAATTTCAGAAGCTAACGTGGGCCTGATGCAGGCTGTGAAGCGATTTGATCCTGAAAAAGGGTTTCGCTTGGCGACCTATGCGATGTGGTGGATCCGCGCGTCCATTCAGGAATACGTTCTGCGGTCATGGAGCCTTGTGAAGCTGGGCACGACATCCGCGCAAAAGAAATTGTTCTTCAACTTGCGAAAAGCCAAGAAGAAGATTGGTGCGCTTGAAGATGGCGATCTGCGTCCTGAAAACGTCGCACGGATCGCACAAGAACTCAGCGTGACAGAGGACGAAGTTGTGTCCATGAACCGCCGTTTGTCGGGTGGAGATGCATCGCTAAACGCGATGGTGTCTAACGACGGTGAAGGCGCGATGGAATGGCAAGATTGGCTTGAGGATGAAGATGCAACCCAAGCGGATGACTACGCCGAAAAGGACGAGTTGGATACGCGCCGCGCGTTGTTGAGCGAGGCAATGGTGGTGCTGAACGATCGCGAGAAAGATATCTTGACGCAGCGCCGGTTGGCCGAAAAGCCAGCCACGCTTGAAGATTTGAGCGGTCAGTATTCTGTTAGCCGCGAGCGGATCAGGCAGATTGAAGTGCGCGCGTTTGAGAAGCTGCAGAACAAAATGCGCGAACTTGCTGGTGCCAAGGGTTTGTTGGAAGAGGCGTGAGCCAGAGGAAAACGTGTGATTTGAAGCCAAGTAATACGTTGATTATCCCCGTCGGTGCCTCCGGCGGGGATATTTTTTAACAAAAGAAGAGTTTAGGATTTATATTTTGTAAGCCAGCCAAGTGTGGGTGGCGTTGGACCATTGGGCTTATATTCTGCGCCAAGCGGGGCGTCATAACCAAGTGACGTCAAATGCGCGAAGATGTGGTCATAGGACAGCTCACCACGGTCCGGCGTGTTGCGGTCTGGCACAGAAGCGAACTGAATGTGGCCAATGATGCTTTGCAGCTTTGTCAGGCGGTTGGTGACATCGCCTTCCATCAGTTGCACGTGATAGCAGTCGAACATCAGCTTTAGATTGGGCGCACCTACTTCAGTGATGATTTTCTGTGCTTGGGATGTGGTCGACAAAAAATATCCCGGTGCATCGTAGTGATTAAGCGGTTCAATTACGATCCCAATGCCGTGCGGGGCAGCTTTTGCGCAGGCGTATTTCAGATTTTCACAAAACACATCGTGCGCCTCAGCACCTTGGGCAAACCCGGCCATTGTATGGATATTTTCAGTGCTGGTGATGCGTGCATACTCAATAGCTTGGTCGATCGCAGCGCGCGCCTCAGTCATTCGGTTGGGCAGGGCATTTAGACCGTTTTCCCCCTTTGAAAGATCACCGCGGATAGTGTTGAGGCCCAGCATGTTGAGCCCTGTGTCTGTCAGTGCCTGCGCAACATCTTCGGCGGGTGTGTCGTATGGCCAGTGGCATTCGACCGCATCAAAGCCGGCCACTTTCGCGGCGTGGATGGCATCTGTCAGGGGCAACTCGCTCCATAAAAAGCCCAGGTTGGCCGAAAACTTCACGACGGCGTTCCCTTTGGCAGGGTTAGCCCCGCTTGGGCGGCGTAGACTTTTGCGACGGCTGCATCGTCTTCAAGCCCTAAACCTGCTTCAACTGCTTTTGCATATTGTGCCAGCGCCGTTTTGGTTATGGGAGCGTCAAAATCTGCCTGATCCGCAATATCCAGAACAATGCCGAGGTCTTTGGGCCAGATGTTAACCGATGAGCGCGGCGTGTAATCGCCGTCTGCAATATGCGGTGCGCGGTTTTCCAGCATCCAAGACGTGCCGGCACATTTTGAGATAACATCGATGAACGACGTAGGGCTAACACCTTGGGTCATGCCGAAGGTGATGGCTTCGGCCATGGCTGCAATATGGACGCCTGCCAACATCTGGTTCACGGCTTTCATTGCTGATCCCGCACCGGCTTTATCACCCAATGGAAAAACCGTTTCGGCAATGCTGTCCATAACGTCTTTCGCCCCTTCAAATGCGTCTGCGCTGCCCGATGCCATGACGGAAAGCGCGCCGTTTGCGGCTTTTGCGGCCCCACCCGAAATTGGCGCGTCTAAATAATGCAACCCGAGCGTTTGAGCGCGGGCTTCCATGTCGCGGGCAAACTCCGGTGGCACAGTAGCGCAAGCAATGACGGTAGCACCCTTGCGCATTTGCGCTGCAATACCGTTTTGGCCGAACAGAACATCCTCTGTTTGCGCCGCGTTCAGAACAACCAACACTGCCACATCAATGTCAGCGTAATTGGGCAGACTTGCCTGACCACCTTCCGTGATGAATTTGGCTGTGGTGGCCTCAACGACGTCACGCCCCCACACTTTATGACCACCGCGCAGGGCAGATTGTGCGATGCCGTATCCCATTGAACCAAGGCCGATAACGGCAACATTCTTGGCGCTCATATTAGGCGTCCTCCATCGCTTCAAGCTCGTCGATCATTGCGCTGATCATCGACAGGCCCTTATCCCAGAACGCCGGATCAGATGCATCAAGGCCAAATGGGGCAAGCAATTCTTTGTGGTGCTTTGATCCGCCCGCGCGCAGCATATCGAAGTATTTGTCCTGAAACTCTGCGCCACTTTCCTCAAAGACCGCATAGAGTGCGTTCACCAGGCCGTCGCCGAAGGCGTATGCATAGACGTAGAAAGGCGAGTGAACGAAGTGCGGAATATAGGCCCAAAATGTCTCGTAGCCGTCTTGAAATTCAAACACGGGTCCAAGTGAGGCCGCTTGCACGGACATCCAAAGCGCGTTGATGTCATCTGGCGTCAATTCGCCTTCGGCGCGGGCAGCGTGCAGCTTGCACTCAAAGTCGTAGAACGCAATTTGCCGCACAACGGTGTTGATCATGTCTTCGACTTTGCCCGCCAGCAAGGTTTTGCGCTCGGCTTGGGTTTTCGCCGCGTCTAGCAATTTACGGAATGTGAGCATTTCGCCGAACACAGAGGCAGTCTCGGCTAGCGTAAGCGGCGTCGAGGATAGTAGCTCGCCTTGCTCTGCCGCAAGAAGTTGGTGAACACCGTGCCCTAGCTCATGGGCGAGGGTCATGACATCGCGCGGTTTACCAAGGTAGTTCAGCATTACATATGGGTGCGCATCAGTAACCGTTGGGTGAGCAAAAGCACCGGGTGCTTTTCCCGGCTTCACGGCCGCATCAATCCACCCTTTTGTAAAGAACGGCTCAGCCATATCAGCCATGCGCGGGTCAAAATCAGCATAGGCTTCCATGACGGTTCGCTGTGCTGTTTCCCAGTTAACCGGTGTTGGATCATCTTGGGGCAGGGGTGCGTTTCGGTCCCATGTTTGCATTTTTTCAAGCCCAAGCCACTTGGCTTTCAAGGCATAGTAGCGGTGGCTCAGTTTGGGATAGGCGGCAACAACCGCATCGCGAAGGGCTTCCACCACTTCGGGTTCCACGTGGTTTGATAGATGGCGTCCGGTTTGCGGCGTCTCCATCCCGCGCCACTTATCCTCGACCGATTTTTCTTTGGCCAATGTGTTGTGGATGCGCGCGAAGGTGCGAATGTTTTTGTCAAATACGCGGGCAAGTTCGCGGGAGGCCGCTTCGCGTTTCGCGCCGTCTGGGTCGGTCAACAGGTTCAACGCGCTTTCGATGTTGACGGTTTCGCCCTCTATTTCGAATTCCAAACCTGCGATGGTTTCATCAAACAACCGGTTCCATGCGGCAGACCCCACAACGGACTGATCGTGTAGAAACTTCTCCAACTCGTCTGACAGCTGGTAGGGCTTCATCGCGCGCATGCGGTCAAAGACTGGTTTATAGCGCGCCAAGTCAGCGTTTTGTGCAATCAAGCCTGCAAGATGTGCATCATCAAGGCGATTAAACTCAAGACCATAAAACACCAGCGGTGTGGTGAAGTTGGTGATGCTGTCTTGGCAGTTTGACATAAACTGCGCGCGTTCACCGTCTGTGGTGTTTTGGTAATAGCGCAACCCAGCGAACGACATGATGCGGCCTGCGATCATGTCAATCTTCTCATAGCGACGCACGGCATTTAGCAATTCAGCTGCGCTTAAGTCAGCCAACTTGCCTTCATAGCTTGTGGCGAAATCAGCGCATTCGGCTTCAAGCCAAGCCATGTCTTTGTGCAACTGATCCGCGTCAGAGCTTTCATAGAGATCAGACAAATCCCAGTTGGGCAGGTCACCGAAATCGGTTTGGGTCGTTGGTGCATCAAGCATGTCGGCGTCCTTTTGTGATTTGTTATAGCGAACTTATGGCCGCAGGGGGCGGGTTGAAAGAGCACGCAGATGGAATTTTGAAAAAACAAAGCCTATCCGAATTGGCGCAGCATTTCTTGGAGGTCCTCAAGTGTGTTGATCTCGTCCAGCGGCTTGTCCTGGCGCCACCGCAGCATGCGCGGGAAGCGAAGCGCGATCCCCGATTTATGGCGCGGCGAGGCTTGGATGCCTTCAAAAGCGATCTCAAACACATGTTGCGGTGTGACTTGGCGCACAGGTCCAAAACGTTGCAATGTGTTCTTCTTGACCCATGATGTGATCTGTTTGAATTCCGCATCCGTCAGGCCCGAATAGGCTTTGGTGAAAGGCACTAATTCGTTGCCGCTTTTGACCGCAAATGTGTAGTCCGTAAACAAGGTGGCGCGGCGTCCGTGACCCGCTTGGGCATAGATCATTACGGCATCAATCGTGAGCGGGTCGACTTTCCATTTCCACCAATTGCCCTTTTTGCGCCCTGCCAGATAAGGGCTTGAAAGACGTTTCAGCATCAACCCTTCGGCATTCACCTCTCGTGCGGTTTCACGGGCCTCTGCCAGCGTATCCCATAAAATTGCAGGTACCTGTTTAGACAGTGTAATTGGTAAATCTGTTGGAAGATTTTCAATCAAGCTTGCGAGTAAATGCCGCCGCTCTGACAAGGGTTTCTCACGAATATCAGTGCCGTGCCATTCCAGTAGATCATAGGCTTGCAAAATTACGGGTGCCTCGATCAGCATCTTTTTGGGCACCGTTTTGCGACCAATCCGTTTTTGCAAAACGTTGAACGACAACGGCACGCCGTTTTGAAAAGCTAGGACTTCACCGTCGATAACAGTACCGTCGGGAAGAAAATCGCGCAGCTGTGCAAACTCTGGGAAGCGATCTGTCATCAACTCTTCCCCGCGCGACCAAAGGTGATGTGCACCGCCGCGTTTGATAAGTTGCCCACGGATGCCGTCCCACTTTAGCTCTGCGCACCAATCACTTACGGGTCCAAGCTGATCTATGTCATCAACTCCGTGGGCTAAGTAAAACGGGTAGGGTTTGGATAAATCTGCCTCTGGGTCGTCTTGCAGAACCAGTTGGTCAAATGTGATGCTGTCAGGTGTCCAACTGCCCATTAACTTATGGGTAAGGGCGGCTTCATCTTGGTCAGTGCATTGCGCAAGCGCGCGGGTCACCAGCTTTTGTGATACGCCTACCCGAAAGCCGCCCGTCAGTAGTTTGTTGAACAAAAAGCGTTCAGTCGTATTGAGCCGGTCCCACGCGTCCAGAATGATTTTTTTGCGTGCAGCCTCTTCAAGGGAGGCGATTGACTGTACGGTTTTAATCCAATGGGTCAACGGCTGATCATCGTGTTGCTTTGCAGGGGGCAGGACGAGGGCGATGGTTTCCGCCAAGTCGCCCACGATCGGGTAGCATTCCTCAAAAAGCCAAAGGGGGATGCCCGCAAGCTCTGCGGCCCATTCCCGCAGCAGGGTTGTTGTGACTGCACGTTTAGGGCGACGACCTGAAAACAGTGCGATGCACCAGAGTTTGTCGCTGTCTAAGGCCGCCTCGAAAAAAGCGCGCAGGGCTGCCACTTTGCTTGTAGTTTTGGTGGTTTGGTCGAGGGTGGTGAAAAGCGTCGCGAAATCCTGCATTAGACTGCCGCACCCGCGTCGTGAGTATCCCGTTGCGGGGCGTCACTGTCATCTGCCTCATCGCCGCCGTAGTCTGTGCTGACTACATGGGCATCATAACCTTGATCGCGTAGCCAGTTGGTGAACACGGAGGTATAGCCGTGGGTGACGAAAATGCGCTCGGCGCCTGTTTCAGCGATGGCGCTGTTCAGTTCGGTCCAATCGGCGTGATCAGATATGATGAAGCCTCTTTCGGCGGCGCGGCGGCGCTTAACCCCGCGAAGGGCCATCCAGCCGCTTGCGAAGGCTTGCGATTGGGGGCCGAATTTCTTGGACCATGGGCCAAACGCAGAAGGGGGGCAGATGACCAGTGCGCCGGGGTATTTCTTGAGGTCCGTCTCGGCTGTAACACGCACCGTGTCGGGTAGGTGCAATGCTTGGGCGCGCAGAATATCGTTGGTGTTTTCGATCGATGCATGGGTCAAGATAGGCCCGATTGAGGCGTCAACACAGGACATCAAACGCTGTGCTTTGCCTAATGCATAAGCGCCAAGAATGGACGCTTTACCTTCGGCGCGGTTTGCGACCCACCACGCGTTGATCTGATCGGCCACCACTTGTTGTGGCTGCCATTTGAAAATGGGCAGCCCAAATGTGCTTTCAGTAATGAATGCATGGCAGCGCACAGGCTCAAAGGGTTCAGAAAAGCCGTCATTCGTTGTTTTGTAGTCCCCCGAGGCGACCCAGACTTCGCCGGCCACTTCTACCCTGATCTGGGCCGATCCAGGTACGTGTCCTGCGGGATGAAAACTGACCCGCGCGTCGCCAATCCGTACGGTCTCTGCGTAGTTCACTGTGTCAATCGACACATCCCCCAGCCTGTGTTGCATTACCGGAGCAGCGGCCTTGGTGGCCAGATAACTACCCATGCCCCAGCGGGCGTGATCCGAGTGCCCATGGGTGATCAAGGCGCGCTCAACACGGCCCCAAGGGTCAATATAAAAGTCGCCCGCCGGACAGTAGATGCCCTTATCAGTAAATGTTAGCACGTTGCTCATGGGCTAAAGTGTAGTGCGGGTTGCGCAGGGTGCAATTTGTGTATTTGTCTGTTGGCATATTTATCTCATTCAACGCGGAGAGCCGACACATGGGCATTGCAGATTTCAAACAAAGAATGGCGTCTGGCGTGCCTTTGGCGGGTACGTTCTTGAAAACCGCAAGCCACGAGTTGGTCGAGATTTTTGCGCGCTCAGAGTTGGATTTCATCTGCCTTGATGCAGAGCATGCCCCGTTTGATCGCGCACGAATGGATGCCTGCATGGCCGTGTCCCGCGCGTTGGATTTCCCAGTATTGGTGCGTGTGGCCGACGGCAGTGCCAAAGAGATTTTACAAGCGCTTGATATGGGTGCAGCGGGCATCGTTTGCCCACATGTAGACAGTGTGCAAAAGGCGCAAGAGTTGGCGAAGCACTGTCACTTTGGCTTGGGTGGCCGCGGATTTGCCGGATCAACCCGCTGGGCGGGATTTGCAACGCGGCCCATGCCCGATGTATTGGCGCTGACAGATCAAACAGTTGTTATTGCCCAAATCGAAGAACCCGCCGGTGTGGAAGATATTGAGGGCATTGCCGCAGTTGAGGGCGTTGACGGTATCTTTATTGGTCCGGCGGATTTGTCTGTTGGCTACGGATATAACCACCAAACAAGTGATGAGCTTTTTGCCGCGTTCGAACGTTGCGGCGCCGCGGCCAAAGCTAACGGCAAAACCTACATGAGCTGGGTCCCCAACGGCGCCAAGGCGAAGGAGTGGTCAAAATACGGGATGAGCATGTTCTTCATTGGGTCCGAGCACAGCTGGATGCTGCGGGGCGCAAACGCAGATGCCGCAGGCGTGCACGAGATTTAAGCGGCGCTATCTGTTGGCGTCGAAGTGATCAGCGCAGGCCGCAAGGAAAGCGGTGCGCGTTGCTTCGACTTCCATCAGAACTTCATGCTCGCCCTCTGTGTATTCAATCAGTGTTCCGTTTGGCCAGTTGGCCATGCGGTGATGAATGCGAGATGGGTCAACGATCTTCTCGGCGTCCCCAAGTCCGCAAATGATTGGCACGGCGGGGCTGGGCATCTTTGATAAGGTGCGCATTTCGCGCAGTGCCTCGTTCAGCCAAGCAAGTGTCGGACCGCCCAAAGCAATTTCTGGAATACCTGCGAGGTGGCTGCGCATATACGCATACATCTCAGGGTCGCGGGTCAGTTTGTTCTCATCAAAGCTGCTGGCTGTTACGACAGGCTCAGCGCTGGTGCCGGGAGCAAGCATCGTGAGAAGGGGCGTGGGCTTCAGCAGGCTTGAGATAATCCACGCAAGGGGGCGCATATGCGAGGCAAGCTCAATCCCCCACATCGGCGCAGAGAACGCAGCCGCCTTTACGTCGAGCCCGTTCATTAAGGCGCGTAGCCCGATGCAGCCTCCCATTGAGTGACCGATCAAGTAATAGGGTTTTGGCAGGTTCAGGTCTTCTACGGCTTTAAGAAACGCGCGAACATCGCGCTGATAGTCAGAGAATTTCTTGACGTGGCCTTTTAGCGGATCATCGATAAGGCGATCTGCAAGACCTTGGCCCCGCCAGTCAACGCTTGCTAAAGCATAGCCGCGCGCCGCAAATGAAACTGCTGTTAACCCATATTTTTCGATATACTCCGTACGCCCGGGAAACAGTAAAACTGTTCCTTGGTGGGCGCTTTCCGTTCCCCAATGGCCTACGCGAATACGCACGCCATCATCTGTTTGGATCCAAAACGCACCGCCGCCATATGGCCCCAGAGCCAAATCATTGTGAAACGGTGCGCTTTTCATATCGTTCAGCCCAATACGGACGACAGGGCCATTGCTTTGCCCATGTCCCCGTCCACGCTCAGCTTGCCTGTCATGAAGGCTGCGGTTGGGTTCAAGGATCCGTCGAGGATGGATTTGAATGTGTCCGTATCCGCGGTCAGGGTCACGTCTGCGTCGTCATCAGCGGCCCGTGCGCCATCAGCGTCAATGATAATCGCGCCTTCGCCTTCGATCACAAATTTCGCAATACCTGCAAAGCCGTCTCCCCCCATTTTTTCGTTCAGGGCTGCTACTGCGATTTCGATTACGTCACTCATCTTGAGGCTCCTTAAGTCAAATATTGCCCCAAAGACCGGTGATCGCAGGCATGTTGCCAAGTTTGATCTAGCCAACGGGGGGCTGTGCGCTAAACTCAGCTTCATGGGAGAGCATAGAAGACGCAACCACTTATCTGCTGTGACGCTAGGTTCATTTCTGGGCCTTCAACTCTTTGTCGCAAACATTGCAATAGCGGGGCCTGCAGCAGAAATTGTTGAGCGGCTCAAGAACGCCACACCTGACAGCTATGCCGTAATTGAACGTGAGCTGGAAAATGCGTGGTCGCGCTCAGGCTCTGCAAGCGTTGATCTGTTATTGAAGCGGGGGCGCGACGCGATGGAGTCGGGTGAGTTCAAAGTGGCAATTGGGCATCTGACTGCACTTGTTGATCACGCGCCAGAATTTGCAGAAGGCTGGAACGCGCGGGCAACTGCGTACTTCAACCTTGAAATGTATGGCCCCGCTCTTGATGATATTAGACAGACACTTGTGCTGAACCCTAACCATTATAAAGCCATGAGCGGTTTTGGCATCATCCTTGAGCGTAGCGGCAATTTGCAGGCGGCACTGGATGCTTTTCGCAAGGCGGCCTCTATACATCCAAACCGCGAGGACATAGCAACAGCCATAGAGCGACTTGAGCGCGAAGTGGGCGGCCAGCAGGCCTGACTGCGGCAGGTTCAAAGCAACATCTGAGGGGCAGGTCACGTGGCAATTACCGCCGTTCTAGGGCCAACAAACACTGGTAAAACGCACTACGCGATTGAGCGCATGTTGGCGCATCGCACGGGTGTGATTGGACTTCCGCTACGTCTTTTGGCGCGCGAGGTGTATGATCGGCTTGTTAAGCTGCGCGGTCCCAATGTTGTTGCATTAATCACTGGCGAAGAACGTATTGTTCCTGATCGTGCTGCTTTTTGGGTGTGTACAGTTGAGGCGATGCCTGTGGGCATTGGCGCAGATTTTGTGGCTGTTGATGAGATACAGCTCTGTGCCGATCTGGACCGTGGGCATGTTTTCACAGATCGCTTGCTGCACGCGCGTGGCACCCGTGAGACACTCTTTATGGGTGCTGAAACAATGAAACCCGCCATTGCCGCGTTGGTGCCCAAAGTGCAATTTCTCAAGCGCGAGCGGTTTTCGGCGCTGACGTACACAGGCTCCAAAAAGATCAGCCGCATGCAAAACCGAAGTGCGATTGTCGGTTTCTCGGTCGATAACGTCTATGCCATTGCAGAGGTGCTGCGCCGGCAAAAAGGCGGTGCTGCTGTGGTCATGGGGGCGCTCAGCCCGCGGACGCGCAACGCGCAAGTTGAGCTTTATCAAAACGGCGATGTTGATTTTCTGGTGGCCACGGACGCCATCGGGATGGGGCTGAACCTTGATGTGAAACATGTCTCCTTTTCGAGCCTAACCAAATTTGACGGCCGACGCATGCGCCAACTTCAGCCTAATGAACTGGCGCAGATTGCGGGACGGGCAGGGCGTTACCTTGATAATGGTACTTTTGGCGTGACCGGTGAGGCACCCGCCCTTCACGACGAGGTGGTCGAGATGATTACCGAGTCGCGTTTTCCGCCCGTGGCCAAATTGCAGTGGCGTAATTCTGCGTTGCGATACGGCTCGATCAAATCTCTACTGGCGTCGTTGCAGGACAAGACCAACAATGACTGGCTGACGCGGGTGCGTGACGCGGATGATCTGGTGGCGCTGAAGGCGCTGTCTGGTGAGGCGGAAGTGGTTGCGCGTGCAAGCGACGGCCCTTCGGTCAAGCTCTTGTGGGACGTCTGCTGCATTCCTGACTTTCGCGGCATAAGTAACGCCGAACACGCCCACATGTTGTTGCAGATTTACACCTTTTTGCATCAATCGGGCAAAATACCCGCTGATTGGATGGCTAGACAGGTTAATCGCCTCGACCGAGTGGAAGGTGACATTGACACCGTGTCGAAACGTCTGGCTTACATTCGCACGTGGACGTATGTGGCCCAACGTAAAGGTTGGCTTGATGATAACGACCATTGGCGCGGGGAAACCCGTGTTGTAGAAGACCGCCTGTCAGATGCTCTGCACGAGCGTTTGACCCAAAGATTTGTGGATCGCCGCACCAGTGTTTTGTTGCGGCGGCTCAAGCAGAAGGAGGCCCTTGTGGCTGATATTAACGACACCGGTGAAGTCACCGTAGAGGGCCAGTTCGTGGGCCGTATTGAAGCATTCCGTTTCCAGCAGGACACAAGTGCTACCCCTGACGAGGCAAAGACCCTTCGCCAAGCAGCGCTTGCTGTTTTGGCACCTGAATTCCATCTGCGCGCAGATCGTTTTTATAATGCCCCTGACACCGAGATTGATTTTACAGAACAAGGTGGATTGATATGGGGCAGCAGTGCCGTTGGCAAGTTGGTCGCAGGAAGCGATCCGATGAAGCCCGTTGTGAAGGCATTCGTTGATGAAGAGGCAGGCCCAGATGTGGCCGCCAAAGTCCAGCGCCGCTTGCAACACTTTATTGACCGCAAGATCGCGACGCTTTTTGAGCCACTGACTAACTTGCAGGGCGATGACGCGCTCAACGGGTTGGCGAAAGGCTTTGCGTTCCGAATGGTCGAGGCCTTGGGCGTAGTGCCCCGTGGTGAGGTCGCTGACGATGTAAAAGCACTTGATCAAGAAGCACGTGGCGCGCTGCGCAAACACGGCATTCGCTTTGGCCAGTTCACCATTTTCATGCCGCTCTTGTTGAAGCCCGCACCTACGCGTTTGCGTTTGGTTTTTTGGTCTTTGGCGCAATCGCTCGATGATTTCCCGGAAGCCCCCCCCGCGGGTTTGGTCACTGTTCCAGCAGTACGCGGCCGTCCACGTGGATATCATTCAATGGCGGGCTACCGCGCAGCGGGTGAGCGCGCGATCCGCATCGATATGCTTGAGCGTTTGGCCGATATGTTGCGCGATCAAGACACCCGTGGTGGCTTTGAGGCGACGCCGGACATGCTGTCTATAACAGGTATGACTCTTGAGCAATTTGCTGATCTGATGGCCGGCCTTGGATATAAAGCCGACAAAGGTGAGCGTGTTAAGGTAAAGCAAGCTGCACCTACAGAGGCAAAGCCGAGTGAGGCTGCTGAAACTGCGGATGTGCCGTCTGAGGTTACGGCTGAAGCTAATCCGGCAGCTGAGCAGCAGGATGCACCTACTGATGAGGTGCCGGCGACTGACGCGCCAGCTGAGGAAACTGCCCCAGAAATGGAAGTGTTTTATACTTTTGCTTGGGGTGGCCGTGCCGTTGCCAAACAAGGTGCACGGGGCGGGGATCGCAATGGCGGTCAAAACCGTAACGCCAACAAAGCGCGCAAAGGCGGCAAGCCGAACGCGGGCAAAGGTGGCGATAAACAGCGCGCTCAAAAGTTCAGCGCAAAGCCCGAGAAGAAAGACAAAATCGATCCTGATAACCCCTTTGCTGCTGCGCTGATGGGGCTCAATAAAGGGTGAATAGACCGTGACTGCTGAGGGGCCAGTTCCAAGTCAACGCCTTGATAAATGGCTTTGGCACGCGCGTTTCTTCAAGACGCGCACATTGGCCGCTCGGGTTGTGTCGGAAGGAAAGGTACGCGTTGATGGTGCGCCCGTGTCAAAGCCGGCGCGCCAGATCAGCCCAGGTGTTACACTGACGTTTAGCAAAGACGATCGCGTGCGTGTTATTCACGTCCTGGGTATTGGTGACAGGCGCGGCCCTGCGCCTGAGGCCCAAGCGCTCTACGATGATCAAAGCCCCGCGCCAGCGTCAGTTAACCCTGCCGCACGTGGGGCAAATCCGCGCTTTGAGGGCGGCAAACATGGAACCGGTCGGCCGACAAAACGGGACCGGCGGCAAATGGACCGCTTTGATGGTCTTGAATGATAGCGAGTGCTGGATTAGTGAACGTTCACGCTCAGAAAACGGATTACCAATATGACCTATATCGTCACTGATAACTGTATCGCCTGCAAATACACCGACTGCGTGGAAGTCTGCCCCGTCGATTGCTTTTACGAGGGTGAGAACATGCTGGTCATTCATCCTGATGAGTGCATTGATTGTGGTGTTTGCGAGCCTGAGTGCCCCGCCGATGCGATCCGCCCTGATACGGAGCCGGAGATGGAAAAATGGGTTGAGTTTAACCGCAAGTATTCCGAAAGCTGGCCTGTGATCATCACCAAAAAGGATCAGCTTCCAGACGCAGAGGCGCTGGACGGTGTGGCCAATAAGCTTGAGACGCATTTCAGTGAACAACCGGGCGAGGGTGGTTGATTCGCCGCGCCGTTAGGTATTTATGAAGAACACACGATAGCCTCATGTTTTCATGGGGCTTTTGTGTTTTTGGCAGGTCTTTCGATAAACTCGATTTTATGATATGACCTACCTGTGTTTATGCTCGTTTCCACTACCCATCTGATCGCTTGGACCGGAATAGCGGATCGCCATAAGGCGCTTTAACACACATATTTAGCACCCTGTCACGTCGTTGCTTTGCACCGGCATGTGCAGTGGTTTTGTCGCCTTGCGGGGCGGCTTGGAACAAAGGAACAACAAGAATGAGTAAGTCTAAAAAGCTCGACTTCAGCCCCAATCAATACGTGGTGTATCCTGCACATGGCGTTGGCAAGATCGTCAACGTGGAAGAGCAAGAAGTGGCAGGCCTGACGCTCGAGCTGTTTGTTGTTGCGTTTGAGAAAGACAAAATGACCCTGCGCGTGCCAACCCACAAAGCAGTTGATGTGGGCATGCGTAGCTTGTCCACGGGTGATGAAATCGCCCACGCGATGAAGATTTTGAAGGGTAAAGCGAAAGTGAAGCGCGCAATGTGGTCACGCCGTGCGCAGGAATATGAGCAAAAGATCAACTCGGGTGATCTGATTGCGATCGCCGAAGTTGTGCGCGACTTGCACCGCAACGATGACCAGCGTGAGCAAAGCTATTCAGAGCGTCAGCTTTATGAGGCAGCTCTTGAACGCCTGACACGTGAAGTTGCCGTGGTCAGCAGCGAAGATGAGCGGCAAGCAGGCTCAAAAATTGAAGACGTATTGAACAGCCGCGCACCGGCTGCTGCATAAATTTGACCTGCTAAATGGGGTTAGCCTGCGAGTACGATCAGTAGGCTAATTTCTGTAAGTTGTTGAGTGGCACCCAGGACATCTCCTGTGGTGCCATTTATTTTGCGCATTGCAATCAACGCCACAGCGCAGGTCACCAGGCCGGCAGCGATCATCATCATGATTGGGCTCGGCGCAAAAACTACGGACACAAACATTCCGATCAGAGCGGCGGCCCCCACATGGATTGGCTCTGGCTTTCCAACGGACGCGGCCAGCCCACTGGGACGTGCGTTTGGCAGAGCATACATCAGTGCAACCATGCCAACGCGCGACAAAGCCGCAGTCGCTACCAAGAAAAGCGGGCCAAAGGTGGCAAGCGCAAGCCCAAGCGCCCCCCACCGCAAGCCTGTGCTCATGATCAACGCGAGGGTGCCGTAGCTGCCGATCTGGCTATCTTTCATGATCTCAAGGCGTCGCTCAATGGTGTAGCCGCCCCAAAATCCGTCTGCGCAATCAGCCAGCCCATCTTCGTGCAGCGCGCCGGTCATGATCATGCCGGCAGCAAGAATAAGCCCGGCGACCAACGGCACAGGCACGCCAAGCCATATCAATATGGCCGCCAAAGTTGCTTGAAGCCCACCGATGACCAGCCCCACAATGGGATATGACCATGTTGTAAAAGCTGCGCGCGCCATAGCGTGATCCGCATCAACGCGAACCGGCAGGCGTGACAGCAATCCGACCGCTGCGAGGATATCGCGCAAATCAAACAGATCAGGTTGGTTTCGTTCGTTGCCCTTCATGCTGGGATGGGTAAACAAGGGCACAACAAACTGCAATGAGGCCTGATGATGACTGTAACTTTTAACACCCTTGATGGGTTCCGTGCGCTTTTGAAAACGGCGCCCCATGCAGATCAAAAAGCCCTGTCGGAGGCTGCTGATCGTAATGGTCAGTTGACCAAGCCCCCGGGCGCGCTTGGCCGACTTGAGGATGTGGCGCTTTGGTATGCCAGCTGGCGCGGTGAGGCAGCTCCGCAAATCAGTGCTCCGCAGGTTATCATTTTTGCAGGTAACCACGGCGTAACAGCACAAGGCGTGTCCGCGTTTCCGGCTGAAGTAACCGCGCAAATGGTCATGAACTTTGAGCACGGTGGTGCTGCGATCAACCAGTTGGCCAAAACTTTTGGTGCTGCGTTGAATGTACGTGCGCTCGACCTTGATCTCCCCACGGCTGATTTCACCGAAGGCCCAGCCATGACCGAGGCCGAGGTTGTGACAGCGCTACAAACAGGTTGGAACGCCGTCGACGCAAACGCGGATGTGTTGGTGACTGGTGAAATGGGCATCGGTAACACGACATCTGCTGCGGCCATTGGCGCGGCTCTGTTTGGCGGTTCGGCCGCTGATTGGACAGGGCGTGGCACCGGTGTTGACGATGCGGGCCTTGCCAACAAGACCCGCGTAGTGGAACAGGGGCTTGCCGTAAACGCGGGACGTGACGGGCTTGAGGTTCTGCGCACATTGGGTGGGCGTGAATTAGCGGCGATGGTCGGTGCAATTGCGCGGGCGCGGTTTGAGCAGATACCGGTCATCTTGGATGGCTTTATCTGCAGTGCTGCTGCGGCGTGTTTGGAAAAGGCAGAGCCAGGCGCCCTTGATCACTGCGTAGCTGGCCATCTGAGTGCCGAAGGTGCCCATGAAAAACTGTTGGCAGGCATTGGCAAAGAGCCACTTTTGTCCCTCGGTCTTCGCCTTGGCGAAGGCTCTGGTGCAGCTTTGGCCTTGGGCGTTCTTAAAGCCGCTTTGGCGTGCCATTCTGGCATGGCGACTTTTGCCGAAGCGGGTGTCTCAGACGCGTAAATCTATTCAATGTTATCTGTTGTCGTGTGCTCTTTGAGGGGGCGCGCGGCCTCAAGGCTTTCAAGGATTGCCGTCTCAAAATCTTTGTTTAGGGCGCGGGATTTCTCAATGTAGGCCGTATTTTTCTGCACTAGTTGGCTGGGGTCCCAAAGCTCGGCCAATTCTCGCAATGCGGCACGGTCAAGTTTGTAGAACGTCTTTTGCGCCTCGGCGGCCTCAAATTCGGTCAGCCCCATGTTTTCAAGCGCGTACCGGCCCGCACGAAGCGAGCTGTCAAACATCTCACGAACAATGTCATTGGCGCCCGCTTGATAAAGCGCATACACATGAACGCGGTCATAGGCCCGCGCGATGATGTGCAAATCGGGGCGCTCTTTGCGGGCATACCTGACCAGCTTTATCGTGGCGTCTTTGTCATCAAGTGCCACAACCAAAATTTTGGCGTGCTGCAGCCCTGCTGCATGCAGTGTTTCAGGGCGGGTTGGGTCACCGAAAAAGCCTTTGAACCCAAAGGTGCGCATCAGCTGGATTGTTTGCAGATCGTTATCCAGTACGACAGTTTTGAAACCAGCCATTTGCACAAGACGGTTGATCACTTGTCCGAAACGCCCGATCCCGGCGATCAGGATGTGCCCTTGTTCCTTATCGATATCGTCGGGGTTTTGCGTGTCTTTGCTTGCATCCATAAGATGCTGGAAACGGTCATATGCGATAAAGAGCAGCGGTGTAATCAGCATCGATAGGGCTACGACAAACAGCAGCTTATCTGCCAGTTGCGTTTGCAGGACGTGTGTCTGCAGCGCAAAGCTGATCAGGACAAATCCGAATTCACCTGCTTGCGCTAAACCAAGTGTGAACAGCCATCGGTCGCGGCCTTCCACGTGAAAAATGATCGATAGCCCGTAAAGGACGGCCGCCTTTATCACCATCACGGCTAAGGTCAGTCCAATCAGACTGAAGGGGGATTTGTAGAAAGTCGCAAAATCAATACTGGCACCGACAGTGATGAAAAACAGCCCAAGCAGCAGGCCTTTGAACGGCTCCAGATCGCTTTCCAGTTCATGACGAAACTCGGAGTTGGCCAGCACTACACCCGCAAGAAAAGCGCCCAAAGCAGGTGACAGGCCAACAAGGCTCATCAAAACGGCCGTACCTACAACAAGCAAAAGCGCCAGCGCCGTGTACATCTCACGAAGGTGCGCGTGATGGATATAGCGAAACACCGGACGAACCAGATACACACCGATCAGAATGACCAAGCCAACGGCGACGATGGTTACCAAAGTGACGCCCCATCCGGGTAAGCCATCGACCAGAGACATGGAGTGATGGGCGTCTTCTTCAGGCTTCATTCGGATTGAGCCATCTAGCCCCAGAGACGGCACAAATTGCAGAGCAAGCAGTGGCAAAAACGCCAACATCGGGATGACGGCGATGTCTTGGGTTAACAAAACCGAAAAGATGTTTCGCCCACCGCCTGTTTGGGTCAATCCCTTTTCGGAAAGCGTCTGTAGAACGATGGCAGTCGACGAGAGTGAGAAGATCAGTCCAATTGCCAAAGCAGTATTCACGGGCTGGCCCAAAATCATCGCGCCGCCCATGATCAACAGCGTCGTCACACCAATTTGCAGACCGCCGAGGCCGATCAGCCTGTCACGCATATCCCAAAGGGCGCGTGGCTCAAGCTCGAGCCCAATCAGGAAGAGCATCATAACGATGCCGAACTCTGCAAAATGCTGAAGCTCTTTGGTCTCGGCGCCAACAAGCCCAAGCAGCGGGCCAATGACAATACCCGCCCCGAGGTACCCCAGAACAGAACCAAGACCCAATCGGGCAGCTAGAGGTACAGCAATCACTGCGGCTGCAAGATAAATGCTGGCTTGAAATAAAATGCTGTCCATGTCGTCTCTTAGCCGGAAGGTATTTCCAGTTTAACCTGTCTGCCGGACTTTGAATACCGCAGATCAGAGCGGCCAATTGCAGTCACACGTCCACCGTCCAAACGGTCGCCGACACTGACTTTGCGGTAGCGCCCGTTTTTCAGACGGACCAATGCATTGCGCGCATTTCGTTTGCCGGATACGCCGATCAGGTTGATCCGGTTGAAGCGGATTGCATTGCGCAGTGTTGCGTTACGCGCAACTGTTGAATTTACCGTACCATTTGGGCGCTGAGTGACGGGTGCAGCTGTTGCGGCTTGGGATGTTTGGGGCACCAAAGCGGCTGTCTGTGTTGTTTCCAAATCGCGCGGACGCAGGTTGGGCTTTGGTGATACGCGGACCGCCTGTGCAGTGCCTTGTGGGATTTGCGCCGCAGCGGTCGCCAGCGCACTTGCCACTGCAGTGTCGACTTGCGCTTGATCCAGCGGCACGAGCGATGGGTTGTTTGGGCGCGCCGCAACAACCGGTGTTGGCGCCAGATCAGAGGGGCGCAATTTTGGACGCAAGGCCGCTAGTTCAGCGCGTGAATACCCGCCCAATGTTTCACGTTCATTCGCGTCTGACAGCGATTGCGGGCGCAGCCGTGGCCTGAACGTTGCAAGCGGGTTATCGGTCTCTGCGATCTCTGGCAACGGCTCTGGAACGATAACTTCGCGCACTGGTGGGACCACGGGCGGCTGGCCTGCAAAAACAGTGATGCCATCTGGCGTTGCGGCGCCGTTTGCAGTTGGTTTCACCAGACCATTTTCGTCAAAATCGAATGTCTGCCCCGCTGCTGCTGGACTGCCGATACGCGGCACCGGTGCGTCTTGGCGCAGTAGCCGCTCTGACGGCAGTGCGACGGCGTCAGAGAAATTGGTAAGCGGGTCGAGCGAAGCAAAGTAAGTTGCCTCAAGGTCTGGGGCGGGCAAAAGAGCCGCCGGCTCTACACCACGCTGCCAGATGCCTGAACGCTCAAACAACGCCTGCGCGTCGTTGACGGTCATGGTTTCGACGGGTGCAGGTAACACCCGGCGCACGCTCAACCTGTCGGGATCAAGCGGTTCAACGGGTAGGGTGGCGATACCTTCGAAATCTTCGCTTGCCGCATCGTCGATTTCATCGGCGGTCGGGAAAGCGGAGAATGGTCCGGGAAGTAGGCCGTTTTCGTCACGCTGGGGGCCCTGCTCATCAGGAGCGGGGACACTGTCGGAGGGTGCTGCTATCTGTGTCGCGCTTTGCTTATCTCCGAACATCCAAGAGATTGCCGAGTTTTCGGAATTGCCCCAAATTAGTGCCGCCGCAAACAAGGCGGCCAACAAAACACCTTTGAGGATCAGCCCCAGAAAGCGTGATTTGCTCGGCGTGTCTGCTGTTTTGCGGGCACTGGAAAACGTAAGCGCTTCGGCTTCGGGCAGGTCTGTTGTCTCGGCTAGCGGCTGCGTTGAGGGGGCAAGGCTGGCCTTTTGCGGCAACGGCGTTTCAGTTTGGCTTAGCGGTGGCGTTGCGTCCTCCGGGGTTGCCTTCGTTGCTGCGCCCAAAGCAGGCGCGGCCCCAAGTTGATCTGTTGGGACAGTCCGGCGGGTAAAAAATTTTACAGGCGCATCTGATGTGCCTTTTTCGGGCTTCTGCGTTGGTTCAAGTGATGGCAGCGGCTCGCTTTGCGGCGCGTCTTCCCAAGGTCCGATGTTGGTGGCCAGACCCGTTTCCCGGTCAATGCGTTGTTGCGCATCCAGCAGATTAGCGGCGGCTTTCACGGTGCCAAAATAGGGTTCTATGCTAAGATCGGCTGTCCCTAAGTTACCGGTTTCTGGTAGCCCGACAAAGCAAATGGGGTTCAGCCCGTATTGGGTTGCAAATGCTTCTGCCTCGGTCAGGGTTTCAACAGCGACGGCGGCGATGTTGGTCGTGGTGCCGGTTGTGGTCCAATCATACCGCAACTCATTAATGGGATAGGGAGTTTGCCCTTCCAAAGCCTGTGCGCAGGCGGTTTGCCCAGCACTAATTTTTTCCGGAACGGCATCTATTTCAAGAAAACGAATTTGATCGTTGGGGATGATGAGTTTGCTGCGCATCGGTGCGCCCAAGATGGCTTCGGCGCGCAGGCGCAACGCCTCAAGCGATCCGGTCAGGTCCGGGTCATCAAGTGGAACTTGGCCGATGCTGCGCCAACCGTCATCGGCCTTCAGCAGGGCCGTTATTCCGTCAACGCTTAGCGAGATGGCAGCATTTGGAAACATACGGAATGAGGCCTTTTAAACAGTGTACGCCACAGATTTACCGTGTCTGTCCCCCAAGGGAAAGGAAAAGCCAAGCATTAGGCGGCAGTTTGCGTCATAGTTGGTAAAGTAATTGGTCGCTTTGGTGAAAACGAGGTTGGTAATGGGACGAGTGATAGATGTTTGCGCCGCGTTGGTGCTTTGTGCGTTTGGGGTTGTAGCGCCTGTATCCGCGCAAGAGTTGATGACGGGCGCTGATGATCAAAGAACAATCACAGTTAGCGGGCAGGGGCACGTTAGTGCTGTGCCTGATATGGCAGAGATCAGCGTGGGCGTGTTGGGACGGGCGATAAACGCGCGAGATGCATTCGGCACTGTGAGCAACACCATGCAAGCGGTATTGGGGCGCATTGCCGATTTGGGGATTGAGCCGCGCGATATTCAAACCCGTGATTTACGTGTGCAGCCTGAGTATGCACGTGAGCCGTCTGCCACGCGCGAGATCATCGGTTATATGGCGCGCAATACTGCTGTGGTGCTCGTCAGAAACACCGGTCTTCTGGGCGCTATGATAGATGCAGCTATGGGCGCAGAGGCGAATGAGTTTTTCGGCATTCAATTTTCACTTCAAAACCCAAAGCCGCTCGAAGACCAAGCGCGGATTGAGGCGGTCATGCAGGCCCGTTCCAAAGCGCGCGTTTATGCTGAAGCTGCGGGTGTGACATTGGGTGCGGTATTGTCGATCCGCGAGGGCGGCACGTCTGTGCAAAGACCAAACCAATTTGCACTTGCGCGCAGTGCTGAAGCAATTGCCACGGGTGAGGTCGGGGTGTCAGCGGGCGTAACGTTGGTCTTCGCCATTGAGTAGGTCGCTCGTTCGGTATGAGATGAAGGACATAAAAAAGCCTCCGCCGGCGATGTGCAGGCGGAGGCTTTAGGTAGTTTCGACTGCGATTACGCGCTGGATTTGCTCAAGGCCTGATCCAGATCGGCGATCAGGTCATTCACATCTTCAAGGCCGATTGATACGCGCACCACATTTGGCCCTGCGCCAGCGGCCTCTTGCTGTTCAGCGGTAAGCTGGCGGTGGGTTGTACTGGCTGAGTGGATGATCAAGCTGCGTGTGTCGCCGAGGTTGGCCACGTGGCTGAAAATCTCGAGGCTATCGACCAGCTTAACGCAGGCCTCATAGCCACCCTTGACCGCAAAAGTGAACAGCGCGCTGGCACCCTTGGGGCAAATCTTTGATACCAAATGGTTATACGGTGATGACTTCAAACCGGCGTAGGTGACGTAGTCGACGCGGTCATCTGCCTCAAGCCATTGCGCGATTTTCTCCGCGTTGGCGACGTGACGGTCCATACGAAGCGAGAGGGTCTCTGTGCCCATCAACGTGTAGTGCGCAGCTTGGGGGTTCATGGTCATGCCAAGGTCGCGCAAACCAATCGCGATACCGTGGAAGGTGAATGCCATTGGGCCAAATGTGTCGGCAAAAATTGTGCCGTGATATGCGGGTTCCGGCTGGCTGAGTGATGGGAATTTGTCATTCGCTTTCCAGTCAAACTTGCCGCTGTCTACAACGCACCCGCCTGTGACTGAGCCGTTACCTGTAAGGTATTTTGTGGTCGAGTGCACAACCAACGTCGCGCCATGCTCAATTGGGCGGCACAGGTAGGGGGTTGCGGTTGTGTTGTCCACGATCAACGGAATACCGGCTGCATCTGACACCGCCGAGATGGCGTCGAGATCTGTGATGTGACCACCGGGGTTGGCGACGGCCTCGCAGAAAACCGCACGTGTGTCTTCATCGATTGCGGCTGCAACGGCTTTGGGATCATCAAAGTCAACAAATTTGGCGGACCAGCCAAAGCGTTTGATTGTCTGGCTGAACTGGGTGACCGTGCCGCCGTAAAGACGTGTTGATACGACAACATTGCGCCCAGGCTGCATGATCGGGAACAGCGCCATGATTTGTGCTGCGTGACCAGACGAGCAGCACACCGCGCCGACGCCGCCTTCCAGCGTCGCTATGCGTTCTTGCAATACTGCCACTGTCGGGTTCGTCAGTCGCGAGTAGATGTAGCCCACTTCTTCAAGGTTGAAGAGTTTCGCCGCGTGATCTGCGTCGCGGAAAACATATGCAGTGCTTTGGTAGATTGGTGTGTTGCGCGCACCTGTTGCGGGATCTGGGCGGGCGCCTGCGTGGATTTGCAGGGTATCAAAGCCGTAGGTCGTGTCAGTCATGGGGTCGTCCCTTTCTCTTTACGTTGAGACAATAGCTACGCTACGAAGGCGGCAGGCTCAACAGGAGGACGCTATGCTGTGCCCATTTCATTTGGCCATAAATGTGCATGATCTTGACGAGGCGCGTTCGTTTTACGGTGGTGTGCTTGGCTGTACTGAAGGGCGCTCTACACAGACATGGGTCGATTATGACTTCTTTGGCCATCAGCTAAGCCTGCATCTTGGCCCGATTTTGAAAACGGAAAACACTGGGCACGTTGGCGAACATCTTGTCCCGATGCCACATTTTGGTCTGGCGCTTCCTCTGACTGATTGGACCGCACTGGCGGGACGACTTGAGGAGGTCGCGACCGATTTTGTGCTGTCGCCTCAGGTTCGTTTTAAAGGAGAGCCGGGCGAGCAATGGACGATGTTTTTCCGTGACCCAAGCGGAAATCCGATCGAGGTAAAGGGCTTTCCTGAAATGAGTGGCGTTTTCGCCAGCTAAGCGCGCTTACGATGGTTTCGGACAGGTCCGCGTATAGTAATGCAGCCAAGGTCCAGCGGTCTCTAACGTCGTGTTGTAAAGCCCTAAGACCGGTGTGGTATCAATTTCATGAGTGACCAGTTGGTAACATTCAGAAAACTCAGGCTCGTCCACAAGCTCAAAATCCATTCGAAACACAGGAGTTTGCGCGGTGAAGTCAGTTGCAGGGCCATAAACAATGATGTCGGGCGCGCGGCGCAAAACATATTGAGCATCGCCTTTTGCGTGCGCAGGAATTTCTTGCGCAAACCCAAGGGGCGGGCCAACGGGATGCTTGGCGATATGCGCGTCATTTAAGCCAAGCGTGTCGATAAACGTATGGTGTGCTGCGATAAATGGCGTGGCACCAGCGGTAGCCACAGCAATTGTGAGTGGCTCGGGATATTTGTTGGCTAAATGCTTTCCCATGATGGCGCCAAAAACAGCAGCATTATCTGCGTGAAGCCGCTCAAGCATAGCTGCGGTTAGGGCACTCGCTGCAATCAACGCGACCGCCGTGGCCGTGCGCATTATTGGTGTCATCATGGCCATGATTGAGACAGCGATGATGACCAAGAGCGGCGTGAGGGGCACGAAGAACCGCGCGTTTGGCATATGATCACCACCGGCCCATGTGATGTAGCAAAGCGAAATTAGGGCCAGGAGAGATGCCGCCAAAAAAGCACGCTTTGCTTCGGGGTTGTCAGTTGAGCGCAGCAAAAGCGCACCGACAGGTAGCAAGAATAATGCGGGCAGCAGAGGCAGGCTTTGGCGCATATATTCCAACCCAAGCATCAAACGCGTGCCTGTAGAAACGCCGACTTTGGCATAAAACGTAAGGGGGAGGAGTTCGCCGTAAATTGCGTGTCGCGCAATAATATGCCCGCATAGGATCAGCGCTGATACGCTGCCGATTGTGACAAAGTGAACAATCCGTCTGCGAGTGGGCAAATTTGCAAACGCCAACAAAGCCAACCCCATCGCAAAATTGCCGATTAATGCATCCGGACGGGCAAGATAAGCAGCGGCAAACAGTCCCGAGGCTGCCAGTGATAACAGCAGGTTGTCATCGCCTTGCAATACTCGGAACGCCAAAACGTAGGCGCCCGCCACCAGTGCCGCCACAAGCACCGGCTCCAACCCGCCAAACACCCACGTGAGAACTGGCGCGCTGATCACGGCGCACATCGCGGCTAATTTTGAACCCATTGGCAGGGCAAAGCTTTGCGCCAATCTCCAAGCGATCACAACAAGGATTAAAAATGCTGTGGCGTTAATAAATTGTGCGGCCAACATAGGGCCGATACCGGCCATGATGAGCGGGGTCACCAACAAGATGTGCAACAAGTTGGTGTATCCTTCGGCGTATTCGCCCAAGTTCCAGACCAGTTGGCCGTGCTCTGCCAAATTGCGTGCATATCTAAGTGAGATCAGCGCGTCATCGTGAAAAAAGCTACGTATTTTCCAAAGCAAAATCGCAAAGATGGTGAGCAGGGCGATAATTGCGGTCGTTGAATAAGTAATGCCGAAACCACGGACCGTTTTGATTGCCGCGTCGCTGGAATTTGTGGGTGGCTGTGGCGTTTCAGACGCGCTCATCGCATCCAAAACCCTTCACGTTTGAGCGTGTTGCGGATGGCTTGCTCGCGGCGGGGTAGATCATTTCGGTCAAATAAGGCGCGGGCTTTCTGGCCGCGTCCTTGGTAAATCATGCGCAACATTGGCTCGTACTCTTTAAGGACTTTTTTGATTTTGTTGGGAGCGGTTATCGCTTCAAGCGTTTCAACGACATGGTCGTTCTCACGCGCATAGAGCAGGGGAAGCAGCCGGTAATGGCAACTTGTCTTTCCGTCGAGAAATCCCGTTGGCAATGCGTCGCGCTTGCTTCCAAGACTGTGGATCACAAGAGGCAGGGCGACCTGATCAAGCCATGGGTCGAGTTCTTGCAAAACCAGCTCGTCGGGGCGGTCATCGCGAATAGCTAAGGCATACTCTAAAAACTGTTCACCGAATATTTTGGGACATTTATAATAGAAAAAGCCCGCGTTGAAATAAAGATGCCGCCGCCAGAACTCGGCCGGCTCATTCAGATCAAGGCTGCTTTCGTAATCAAGCCCGAACTTGTCATAAAGGGATTTCCAAGTGGCCGTATAGCCTGGCCAGTACAAATCTTCTTTAGGCCAAGTGCCAGTAACGCGGGCTAATGCAGACGGCACGTCGAAATCAAATGGCACATCGGTCAGCTCACCTGTGATTGATGTGTCAGTGTCAAAAAAGACAAAGGGCTCGCCGGCGGGCAAAATGCTAAGCGCCTCAATTTTGTTTTCGTAGGGATAAGTCTGCCCAAAGTGCTTGCTCTCAAACGGAATAATTTCTGCGCGGAGGTTCAAAAGGAGGGCTCTAACCTCAGACGAGTTGATGGTGGGGTCTTTACGCCACAACGCCCCTACTTGGGGTTCGGCCACAATCAATTGTCCGGAAAACTTTGGGCTTTTTGCCCGCAATGAGGCCACGAAAACAATGGCTTCATACATCAGCCTTCCATTTTGACCGCCGATCACGATGTTGAAATCAGCGCGAGGCTGCTGGTTATGTGTGCGCGGGGCCATGTATGCTGATCTTTGTCAGGTTTGCTCAGCGAGACGATATTGAGGCTTTATCAAAATATCATTCAGAAATATCGATTGATATTAATGACCGGTTAAGACGACCACGGGACACACCACGAGTGCTGCAATACGCACATCTAATCGCGGATTTAACGACTATTAATTTTTGGGTTTAAGTGGTGGGCGACCCTGGAATCGAACCAGGCGTGCGTCTCCGCGAGGGAGTTACAGTCCCCTGCCACACCTTGCGGCCTGTCGCCCACTGGTGGGTCGGATACCGTGGCATATCTGGGGCGTCAATAATGAAAATTCGCGTTTGCGACGGTTTATTTCACTTTATCAGTTTTTATGAAGAAAAGATGCTCACTGGTTTTTTCTGAGCCAAAGGATTAGGTGGCTGGTAACCAAAGATTGGATGGATTGAGATGAAAAAGCCGAAGTGGGTCGTCAAAAAAGAACAAGACAAACGCGCCGCTGCGAATGAGACTGTGTGGCTCTTTGGCCTGCACGCTGTGCGCGATGCGCTGATGAACCCCGAGCGGCAGAAATTGCGTTTGATTGTGACGCGTAATGCTGCGGATCGGCTGGGTGAGGCAATGGCCCATTTTGAAGGTGAGCCGGAGATGTGCGATGCGCGTAAATTCACAGCGCCTCTTGATCCGCAATCCGTGCACCAAGGCGCTGCTTTGGAAGTGAAGCCGCTGAATTGGGGCAAGCTGGATGAGGTCGTCATTGGCGGTGATCCGGATGCAGGTGCGCTGCGTGTGGTTCTTTTGGACCGCGTAACGGACCCCCATAACGTTGGCGCAATTTTGCGATCAGCCGAGGTTTTTGGCACACGTGCTGTGATCGGAACCCACCGCGGATCTGCACCTGAAACTGGTGCTTTGGCAAAAACCGCAAGTGGCGCGCTTGAGCGGCAGCCTTATCTGCGGGTGCGCAATCTGGCCGAAACAATCGAAGCGATGCAATCGATGGGCTATCTTGTGCTGGGTCTTGATGGCGAAGCAGAGATGAGCATTGAGCAGGCTTTAGAAGGCAAGCGGACGCAGCCCGTTGCGTTGGTGATGGGCGCAGAGGGGCCTGGCTTGCGCGAAAAGACCAAAGAAACGGTGGATCAGTTGGTGAAGATTGATTTTGCTGGCGCATTTGGCTCGCTCAACGTGTCAAATGCTGCTGCTGTGGCGCTTTACGCGGCACGCGGGTAACGCATTGGCCGCGCAGAAGCTTGCCACGTGTTGTTATTGCGGTACCCGTGCGGCGCTGGTGCTGCGCGGTGATGTACGCCACGAGTTGTCATGCGTAAGCTGTGGCGCGCCTTTGCATAACCTTAAATTGATGCCGGTCAGCGCCCTTGCGGCGCGTGCCGTTTAGGCCGCCGTGAAGAAACCCGCGGGGTCTGCTCAAAAAGCAAAGCGGAACAAAGAGCAGAAAGTGGTCCAACCTAAAAAGGGCAAACGGCGTAAATTTGGCGTGAAACTGGGGCGAAAGTTAAGGGTATCTCGGTTCGTGTCAAAAGTATGGGACGAGATTGAAGATGTGGTTGAGGACATCTTTGACTGAGTGCTGTAACACAGTCTGACAATACCGTGTGTGGGCTGGTGTAAGCGACTGGCTGGGCGCATTCTGAGGCCAAATATTAGTTGGTAAAGGACACCCCATGAATTCGTATATTTTAAAACGTCGCGCGCTTTTGTCTGCCGCTGTTGCAGCTCCTGTTTTGCCGCTGCTTGCAGGGATTGCACATGCAGCCAAGCCCACTGTCTTCACGGACGAAGGCGTAGCCATTCGCGGTTACGATCCGGTTGCATACTTCACTCAAAGCGCGCCCGTTGTGGGCGATGCCGCCTATAGCGCGGAGTACAATGGCGCTACATGGCTCTTCGCGAGCGCAGAAAATCAAGCCATGTTTGAGGCGCAACCAGAAGCTTTTGCGCCCCAATACGGCGGCTATTGCGCTTATGCGGTCTCCAAAGGTGGTACAGCGACCACATCACCTGACGCGTGGACCATCGTAGACAATAAGCTCTATTTGAACTTCAACAAAGTTGTTCGCGGCATTTGGTCGAACGACATCCCGGGCAACATCGCCAAGGCTGATGCAAACTGGCCAAGCGTTTTGGCTTGATATAGGGATTAATCTTCTGTTCACATTTTTGCGACAGGCTCTGAATTTCTAGAGCGCAGCGCTTATGTGTTGTTGTGGGCAGGGGATGGAACACACCCTGTCCACGTTTACTGTCCCTCGTTCCGCACCTTGCGCCCTTGGTTACTTGACCTTGGGCGCATTTTCTTTTGGGCGGTGTGGCCAAATATGTCTTGTGATGAGAATGTAGTGTATGCCCGCCGTGATGTAAAGCGGCACGCTTAGTGCTGCGTCTCTACACTGTGATCCGGGGCACCGGTTTGTCGCATCTAAAAGCGCGATGATCGCTAAAACAAACGCGGTGACTGCAAAACAGCGCCAAGGCGGGCGGGCATTTTGCAAAAGGCGTTCACGTATTTGAGGGCCGGTTTGCTTTTTCGGTCAGGCCTGATTGCCCTTGTCGGCGTGACAACTCATCCAGAACATCGCCAAGCGCCACATCGCGCGACGCCAACATCACAAGCAGATGGTATAGCACATCAGCAGCTTCGCCAGTAAGACCTTGCTTGTCATTCTTCACAGCCTCGATGATCGCCTCAACGGCCTCTTCGCCAAATTTTTCAGCGCATTTTTCGGGACCTTTTGACAGCAGTTTTGCGGTCCATGAGCTGTCAGGATCTGCCGTCTTGCGGGCTTGGATGATGTCGTAAAGATCTTCTAAAGTCATGAGAGCCTCATCGGTATACCAGCGGCGGCCATGTGGGCTTTTGCTTCGGCGATTGTATACGTGCCAAAGTGGAAAATTGAGGCAGCCAAAACGGCAGAGGCCCCACCTTCCGTGACGCCCTCGACCAAGTGATCCAAGGTGCCCACACCACCTGATGCAATCACAGGTACGTTCACCGCGTCAGAAATTGCGCGGATCAGGGGCAGGTTAAAGCCTTGTTTTGTGCCATCGCGATCCATTGAGGTCAGCAGGATTTCCCCTGCACCTTTTGCAACAACCGTTTTTGCAAATTCCAGCGCATCGATGCCCGTTCCTTTGCGCCCGCCGTGAGTGAATATTTCCCATTTTCCGGGGCTAACGGTTTTTGCGTCGATGGCCACAACGATGCACTGGCTCCCGAAACGGTTGGCGGCTTCGGACACTACATCGGGGTCCGCCACAGCGGCTGAGTTGAAGCTGACTTTATCAGCACCTGCGAGTAGCAGTTTACGTACGTCATGATGGGTGCGCACACCGCCACCAACGGTCAGCGGCATAAAGCAGTGTTCAGCAGTGCGGCGAGCCAAATCATAAAGCGTGCCGCGGTTTTCATGGGTGGCTTTGATGTCAAGAAAACACAATTCATCTGCGCCAGCCGCATCATAGGCTTTGGCTTGTTCAACAGGATCGCCTGCATCAATCAGATCAACAAAGTTGACACCTTTGACCGTGCGGCCCTCGGCAACGTCAAGGCAGGGGATGATGCGGGTTTTTAACATGTTATGTGTCTACTGGGTTGGGGCGTGAAACAGAAGTTATGATTTGAGCGCTGCAAGGGCTGCAGAAAGATCAATCGCACCATCATAAAGCGCACGGCCTGAAATAGCGCCCGAGATGACGCCAGTGTCCTTCAAGGCGGTGAGATCGGCCATGGATGATACGCCGCCGGATGCGATGACTGGAATATCTACGGCGCGGGCCAATGCGGCGGTTGCGTCGATGTTGGGACCTTTCATGGCACCATCGCGCATGATGTCGGTGTAGATGATCGCGGCGATGCCTGCGTCTTCGAACTTTTTGGCCAGATCGACCACTTGGATGTCTGTTTCCTCAGCCCATCCGCGCGTGGCCACAAAGCCGTTGCGCGCATCAAGTCCCACGGCCACTTTGCCAGGAAAAGCACGTGCAGCCTGCCGAACAAGATCGGGGTTTTCCACGGCAACTGTGCCCAAAATTACCCGCGCAAGCCCTTTGTCGAGCCAGCGTTCAATGGTTACCATGTCGCGGATACCGCCGCCCAACTGGGCAGGCACGTTTGTCTGGCTCAAGATCGCTTCAACCGGGGCGGCGTTCACCGGTTCCCCCTCGAAAGCGCCGTTCAAATCCACAAGGTGCAACCATTCGCACCCCGCATCAACAAACGAGAGTGCCTGCGCCGCAGGATTGTCATTAAAAACCGTCGTTTGCTTCATGTCGCCGTGCACAAGGCGAACGGCTTGGCCATCTTTAAGGTCGATTGCAGGATAGAGGATCATGAGGCATCTCTTTGTTAAACGGTGTTGGCGCGGTTATAGGCATTCGGCCCCGCAACGCAACGTCAGGCTTGTCCGCGCGCGCATCGCGGTTGCAGGATGGCGTAATTTAGGGAGGAACTTGGTATGAAAAAGGTGATTGGCGCCGCTGTTGCGTTCGTGATGGGGGCAGGCTTTGCCGCAGCGGACCCTGTGTTGGGGACGTGGAAAACAGAAGTGGACGATGGCAACTACGCCCATGTTGAAATGAGTACCTGCGGCGACAAGATTTGTGGCGTGATCGCTCAGGCATTTAACGCGCAAGGCCCGTGGGCATCCGATAACCAAGGTAAAAAGCTTGTCTGGGATATGGTTGCGCGCGGCGGTGGGTCTTACAAGTCCGGCAAAATCTGGCAGCCATCCACAGAAAAGGTCTTCAACTCGAAGATGTCACTGTCTGGTGATATTTTGAACGTCTCAGGCTGCGTTGCGATTATCTGCAAAAAGCAGGTCTGGACACGCGTAAATTAAATTTGGTCACTCGATCAAAAACACCAAAGCCCAAAGGTTGATCCAAACCTTTGGGCTTTTCTACTTTCAGCAACTGGATCTTTTGATTGGCTTACGGGGCCAAGGCTACGGAGCCCACGTCAAAAAGTTACCGATCATGCGCAGACCCGCGCTTTGTGATTTCTCGGGGTGAAATTGCACGCCGAGACGGTTTTGCGTGCCCACAACGGCCGTTACATCACCGCCGTATTCCACATGGGCCAGACGTTCGCCCATGCTGTGCATCTCCATTTGATAGCTGTGCACAAAATAGGCATGGTCGCCGCTTGTGACACCATCCAAAACGGGGTGGGGGGTATCGATGATTAATTCGTTCCAACCCATGTGCGGGATCTTTAGGTTGGGATCTGTTGGAGCGATGCGTTTCACATCACCGTTGATCCAACCAAAACCGTCTACTTCTTCGTATTCAAAGCCGCGGTTCGCCATCAGCTGCATGCCGACGCAAATGCCCATAAACGGGCGAGCTTTTTGCGTGACAACCTCGTTGAGCGCCTCAAACAAATCAGAGCGTTCAAAAAGCTGGCTGCGACAAGCGGGAAAAGCGCCGTCACCGGGTAGGACAATGCGGTCTGCACTGGCTACATCTTCAGCGCGGTCACTGACAATTACTTCGCCTGCGTCACGCTCCAGCGCCATGCGCTGAAACGCTTTTTGTGCCGAATGAAGATTGCCGCTGTCGTAGTCGATCAGGACAGTGCGCATTTATAGAATACCCTTGGTTGAAGGGATCGCATCCGCTTTGCGGGGGTCTTGTTCCATGGCGCTGCGCAGGGCGCGGGCCACTGCTTTGAACGCGGCCTCGGCAATGTGGTGGCTGTTAAAGCCGTGCACTTGATCGATGTGCAACGTGATGCCGCCATGGGTCGAAAGCGCTTGGAAAAACTCGCGCACCAGTTCGGTGTCAAACGTGCCAATTTTCTGTGTGGGCATATCGAGATTGCAGATCAAGAAGGGGCGGCCAGACAGATCAAGCGCGCAGCGTACTTGGGCATCATCCATGGCAAGCGCGCATTCACCGTAACGGTTGATGCCACGCTTGTCGCGCAACGCCTCATTCAGGGCTTGTCCAATTGCGATCCCCACGTCTTCAACTGTGTGGTGGTCATCAATATGCAAATCACCAGAACAGCGCACAGTCATGTCCATCAAGGCGTGACGCGCAAGCTGATCCAGCATGTGGTCAAAAAAGCCAACGCCAGTCTGGTTGTCATAGGTGCCAGTGCCGTCGAGGGTCAGTTCAACAGAAATATCCGTTTCAGCTGTTTTACGGGCAACTTTACTTGTGCGCATCATTTCATCTCCGCTGTGATGGTGTGAAAGGCTCTAGGCGGTTTTGGCACAGCGCGAAAGATCAGCGTTACTGATTTTTACGAGGTGCGACTTTGGGGTTTCAGCGGGTACCAATTACGATCAGCCAAATACTGCCCAGTAGAAACACAAAAGGCCGCCGATTAAAGCGACCTTTGTTCGTGTCCGGCTTGGGTAAAACCGGCTAGCTGGAGCGGGCGAGGCGATTCGAACGCCCGACCCTAACCTTGGCAAGGTTATGCTCTACCCCTGAGCTACGCCCGCATCCGTTAGTGCGCCTGACTTAGGATTTTCACGGGGTGGCTGCAAGGCGAAAATTACTAAATATGACATTTTTTTGTAAATGCTTTTGCGAAGGGTGTTGCCTGCAGTCATGGCGCAGCAAAAAGCCGCACAAAACAAAGGTTTGCGGGGCTTTGGCTGTGGGTTGGTACGTTGAGGTGGCGGGTTATTCGAACTCAACCAGAAGGTCTTTGGCGTCAATTTGACCCCCAGCAGTGACGTGAACAGCCTTGATGACCGCGTCGCGCTCGGTGTGGATGCCTGTTTCCATCTTCATTGCTTCGATTGTCAGAAGCAAATCGCCCTCACTGACTTTTTGGCCAACGGTTACGCCGACGCTTGCGACAACTCCGGGCATGGGGGCGCCGATGTGGTCCGCGTTGCCCAACTCTGCTTTGGGGCGGGCGGAGGTGGTCGCTTTGATGGCGCGGTTTGGCACGCGAATGTTGCGCGGCTGGCCGTTTAGCTCAAAGAATACTTTTACTTCACCGTCTTCGTTGGTGTCGCCGATCGCCTGCAGGCGGATCTCCAGAGTTTTGCCTGGGTCAATCTCTGCTGTGATTTCATCGCCTACGTCCATGCCGTAGAAAAACACCGGCGTCGGCAGGGCGCGAACGGGACCGTACATATCGTGGCGTGTCGCGTAATCTGTGTAGACTTTTGGATACATCAGATACCCCGCAAGGTCTTCGTCATCGATACTGCTGCCACCACAGGCCGTGCTTGCTGACGTGCGTTCTGCTTCAAGATCGGCAGGCGCGAGGTGTTTGCCGGGGCGTTCAAGGTTCGGGCTGTCGCCTTTGAGCGCTTTGGAAACGATTAGATCAGGGAAGCCACCTTTGGGTTGTCCCAAGTTACCCTTCATCATGTCGATCACACTGTCGGGGAATGAGACATCCTTTTTAGGGTTTTCCACATCTGCGCGGCTAAGCCCTTGGGAGACCATCATCAGAGCCATGTCGCCGACCACCTTAGAGGACGGTGTGACTTTAACGATGTCGCCGAACATCTGGTTCACGTCTGCATACATTTGCGCCACTTCGTGCCAGCGTTCTTCAAGGCCCAAGCTGCGGGCTTGTGCTTTGAGGTTGGTGAACTGACCGCCGGGCATTTCGTGCAGATATACCTCGGATGCTGGTGCTTGGAGGCCGCTTTCAAATGCTGCGTATTGTCCGCGCACGGCTTCAAAATAATCGCTGATCTGGCGGATCGCTTTGATATCAAGGCCTGTGTCGCGATCTGTGTTGCGCAACGCTTCAACGACTGATCCCAATGTTGCTTGGGATGTGTTGCCTGAGAAACTGTCCATCGCACAATCAACGGCGTCTACACCCGCTTCGGCGGCTGCAAGAATTGTCGCAGTTGCCATGCCTGCAGTGTCATGGGTGTGGAAGTGTATCGGAAGGCCGACTTCTTCTTTGAGCGCTTTGATCAAGATACGCGCTGATGCGGGCTTCATAAGCCCTGCCATATCTTTCAGACCCAGCACGTGCGCGCCTGCGGCCTTCAGCTCTTGGCCCATATCAACGTAATACTTCAGATCGTATTTGCTGCGCTCTGGGTTCAGCAAGTCGCCTGTGTAGCAAATAGTGCCTTCGCACACTTTGCCCGCATCAATAACCGCGTCCATCGCGACGCGCATGTTTTCGACCCAGTTTAGGCTGTCAAAGACGCGGAATACATCAACACCAGAGGCGGCGGCGCGTTTGACGAAGAATTCAACCACGTTGTCGGGGTAGTTTGTGTAGCCGACACCGTTCGAGGCGCGCAGCAACATTTGTGTCATGACATTTGGAAGCTGTGCGCGGATGTCACGCAAACGCTGCCATGGGCATTCCTGCAAGAAACGATAGGCCACGTCAAAAGTCGCACCGCCCCAACATTCAACTGAGAAAAGCCCGGATAGGTTTTGCGCATAGGCTGGTGCCGCTTTGATCATATCAATTGAGCGCATGCGTGTTGCCAGCAAAGACTGGTGCCCATCCCGCATGGTCGTGTCTGTAATCAGCAAGTTCTTCTGTGCCGCCATCCAATCAGCCACGGCTTGCGGGCCTTGGGCATCCAGAATTGTGCGTGTGCCATCCGGTGTGTTTGTCGCAATACGCACTGGTGGTTTGGGCGCGCGCGCTTCTGCTGCGGGCAGCGGGCGGTCAACTGTCTCGGGGTGTCCGTTAACAGTGATGTCCGCAATATATGTCAGCAGTTTCGTCGCGCGGTCACGGCGCTTTTTGAAATCAAACAGCGCAGGCGTGTCATCGATAAACTTAGTGGTGTACTCATTGCTGAGGAACGTCGGGTGCTTGAGCAGGTTCTCAACAAAGGCAATGTTGGTTGAGACGCCGCGGATACGGAACTCACGCAGGGCACGGTCCATCCGCGCAATGGCAGCTTCCGGCGTTGGGGCCCAAGCGGTGACTTTTTCCAACAGGCTGTCGTAATATCGTGTAATGACCGCGCCAGAATAAGCTGTGCCGCCATCAAGCCGAATGCCCATGCCCGTCGCACCGCGGTAAGCTGTGATCCGGCCATAGTCGGGAATGAAGTTGTTTTGTGGGTCTTCGGTGGTGACGCGACATTGAATGGCGTGACCGTCAAGTTTGACATCATACTGGGTGGACACGCCTGTCGCCTCAACAAGGGATTTACCCTCTGCGATCAAGATCTGCGCGCGCACAATATCGATGCCTGTGACCTCTTCGGTAACTGTGTGCTCAACTTGGACGCGTGGGTTCACCTCAATGAAGTAAAACTCGCCGCTGTCCATATCCATCAAGAACTCAACAGTGCCGGCACATTCATAATTGACGTGCTGACAGATCTTTTTGCCCAAGTTGCAGATTTGCTCGCGTTGGGTGCCACTTAGATAGGGGGCAGGGGCGCGCTCAACGACTTTTTGGTTGCGGCGTTGGACAGAACAGTCGCGCTCGTAAAGGTGGTACATCTCACCGTGGCTGTCGCCCAACACTTGTACTTCAACGTGGCGCGCTCGGGTGATCATCTTTTCAAGATAACCTTCGCCGTTGCCAAACGCGGCTTCAGCTTCACGGCGGCCTTCGAGGACTTTTTCCTCAAGCTCATCTTCGTTAAAGATTGGGCGCATCCCGCGGCCGCCGCCACCCCATGACGCCTTAAGCATCAGCGGATAGCCCACCTCAGCCGCTTGTTTTTTGATCTCTGCCATATCATCGCCCAGCACCTCGGTGGCGGGGATCACAGGAACATTGGCGTCAATGGCGACGCGGCGGGCGCTTGCCTTGTCACCCAAAGCGCGCATCGTGTCAGCCTTGGGGCCAATGAATTTAATGCCGTTTGCAGCGCATGCATCCACGAACTCAGGGTTTTCCGACAACAACCCATAGCCTGGGTGGATTGCATCTGCGCCCGCCTCAAGAGCAACGCGGATCATTTCGTCAATGCTCAGATAGGCTGCAACGGGGCCAAGACCCTCGCCGATGCGGTATGCTTCATCCGCCTTAAAACGGTGCAACCCCAGTTTGTCTTCTTCAGCAAATACCGCCACCGTTTTTTTGCCAAGCTCGTTTGCGGCGCGCATAATTCGGATCGCGATCTCCCCGCGGTTGGCAATAAGAATCTTGTTGAAATCAGCCATGGGATCGTCCTTGTGTAGTCATGTTGCAGTGCAGCAATTTGAGTACCTTCTATGACGTTTTTGTAAATCCGTAAACATCGTAGAATTGGGTATGCGTCTGTACGGCGAACAATGAGCGAACATGGGTTTTCACCGCAGCGCAACCGCGCTACATAATTACCCATGAGCGATTTTTCCGAAGATGACGCCTTCGAGGCGGCAAGCATCCCGCTAAGTCAACGTGCCATGCAGGCGCGCCCTGCGCCCTATTTGGACAGCTTGAACCCCGCGCAACGTCAGGCCGTGGAGACCCTTGATGGCCCCGTTTTGATGTTGGCGGGTGCCGGTACAGGTAAAACCAAAGCGCTGACCTGTCGGATCGCACATCTTTTAACGACTGGCCGCGCCCGCCCGAACGAGGTGTTGGCGGTGACGTTCACCAACAAAGCCGCGCGCGAGATGAAAGACCGTGTTGGCGCATTAATGGGCTCAACGGTTGAGGGAATGCCGTGGCTTGGCACGTTCCACGCGATTTGTGTGAAGTTGTTGCGCAGACATGCTGAGCTTGCAGGATTAAAGTCCAACTTCACCATTCTGGACCGTGACGATCAGAACCGCCTGCTAAAGCAACTTATTGTGGCGGATGGCTTGGATGAAAAGCGCTGGCCTGCACGGGCGCTTGCGACGGTGATTGACGGTTGGAAAAACCGTGCGCTAACGCCTGAGAACGTGCCCGTTGCCGATAGCAGTGCCTTTGATGGGCGGGGCGTTGAGATTTATGCGCAATACCAAGCGCGCCTCAAAACACTTAACGCCTGTGATTTTGGTGATCTGTTGTTGCACGTGGTAAGCATTTTCCAAACCCACTCAGATGTGCTGGCACAGTATCAAAGGTGGTTCAAATACATCCTTGTGGACGAATACCAAGATACGAACGTGGCGCAATATATGTGGCTGCGATTGTTGGCGGCAGGGCACAAAAACATCTGCTGCGTGGGCGATGATGATCAATCGATCTACGGCTGGCGGGGCGCAGAAGTTGGCAATATTTTGCGCTTTGAAAAAGACTTCGAGAACGCGCATGTGGTCAAGCTTGAGCAAAACTATCGCTCGACCCATCACATTCTAGGGGCAGCATCTGGTGTTATCGCGGGCAACAAGGGACGTCTTGGAAAGACCCTTTGGACCGAACGCGATGAGGGCGACAAAGTACGCCTTATTGGTCATTGGGACGGGGATGAAGAAGCCCGTTGGATTGGTGAAGAAGTTGAGGCCATGCAACGCGGTACGCGCGGGCAGGCCCCGATCAGCCTTGATGATATGGCGATCCTTGTGCGCGGGTCGCATCAAATGCGGGGTTTTGAAGACCGCTTTTTGACCATTGGACTGCCATACCGCGTGATTGGGGGGGCGCGTTTCTACGAGCGGATGGAAATCCGCGATGCGATGGCTTACTTCCGCCTTGCGATCAGCCCGACGGATGATCTGGCATTTGAGCGGATCATCAATACGCCCAAGCGCGGCCTTGGTGACAAAGCCCAACAGAAAATCCAAGTGGCGGCGCGGAGTAATGGCGTTTCGCTTATTGAAGGCGCGCGTTTACTAGTCGCCGCTAAGGAGATCACGGGCAAAGGGTTCAAGGAACTTGAAAAGTTCGTAGCGGGCTTTGACCGCTGGCACAGTTGGATATCTGAGGCACGCCGCAGCCACATTGAAGTGGCAGAGCTTATCTTAGAAGAGTCTGGCTACATCGAGATGTGGCAAAACGACAAAACACCCGAGGGGCCGGGGCGGCTTGAAAACCTTAAGGAACTTGTGAAGGCGCTGGAAGGCTTTGAGAACCTGCAAGGGTTTCTTGAGCATGTCAGTCTGATCATGGACAACGAAAGCGAACAAGACGGCGAGAAAGTCAGCATCATGACTTTGCACGGCGCAAAGGGGCTGGAGTTCCCAGCGGTGTTCTTGCCTGGTTGGGAAGACGGCTTGTTCCCGTCACAGCGGTCCATGGATGAAAGCGGTGTGAAGGGCCTCGAGGAAGAGCGGCGCTTGGCCTATGTCGGCATCACGCGAGCAGAGGCGATTTGCACGATCTCATTTGCTGCTAACCGTAGGCTTTATGGTCAATGGCAATCGGCGATGCCCTCGCGCTTCATTGACGAGCTGCCCGAAGAACACGTTGATGTGTTGACCCCGCCTGGTCTTTACGGCGGTGGTTTTGGTGCCGCAGCCGCACCGCAATCAACATTGCATGAAGAAGCGGCCTCAGCCAATGTCTACAACTCACCGGGGTGGCGGCGGCTTCAATCACGCGCAGCGCAGCGCGGAATGACCCAACCTGCAGAGGCAAAAAACATCACGATCGATGCGACAGCGGTCAGCGCGCATACTGCTGGTGACCGTGTGTTCCACACCAAATTTGGCTACGGTACAGTAATGGGCATTGAAGGCGACAAACTTGATATCGAGTTTGATAAAGCGGGTGCTAAGAAAGTCGTTGCGCGCTTTATTGTGGCAGAGGACCAAGCGGGGGACGTGCCTTTTTGAGCGGATACTGCGGGCTAAACCGGCACACCTGCACGCAAAATAGGCAAGATTGAGGCGATTAGCATGAGTGCCATCGTGATGTTGAATGCCCGCAATCTGCGCGGCGCATTTAGCCAGCGTTTCGTTTTTGAGCCAAGCACGGCCCAGACGGTGACACATGGTGTGTTGATCAGCGGAATGATGATGATCACAGTGAGGAACCCAAGCCAGCCAGCTTCTGGAGGTGCGAAAAGTGTCCGCGCGTTGAGATGCATCGCCCAGGCTTTGGGATTTACCCACTGAAACGCGGCAGCCTGCCATAACGTCAGCGGCGTAGCAGTGCTTGCCACGCGGCTTGGGAGTGCAGCAGTTGCGATTTTATACGCCAAATACGTCATATAAATTGCGGAACAGATTTTGAGCACCGTATGCGCTGTAGGCATCACCGCCAAGATTTGTGCCAGCCAAAGACCCAAGCCGCCAATCATAATCACATGGCCCAGACTGATGCCAAAGATGTGCTTTATGCTGCGGCGAAGGCCAAAATTGGCGCCTGATGCAAAGAGCATGAGGTTGTTTGGGCCGGGCGTGATTGTGCTGGCGACAGCATAGGTGATCAGAAGCCAAAGCAACGCTGAAACCTAGAGGGTGAAATCAGCTGTGAGCATCGGATAGAGTGTGGCGATCAAAATGCCTGCCATAGCGTAATTGAAAACCCGCAAGCGCCGCGGTGTGCTTAGCAGGGATTTGATCTGCACCCCCATATACCCCCAAATGGATACAGCAGGAAAATTTGCGGCCATGAACAGGAAGGCAATTGCGATCGGTCCCCAGATGGCAAGTTCGGGCTGGGCGTATTGTGATTGCGCTGTAATGGCCATGAACAGCGCCTTTGGATTGACCCATTGAAAGGCCGCCGCTTGTAAGAATGTAAAAGGCTTGCTGTCAGGTTTCGCATCTGCTGGTGGGGCGGCATTTGCGATTTTGTAGGCCAGATACAAAAGATACGCGGCGCTGAGAACTTTCATCACAATGAAACTGGCAGGATATGCGTTGAACAGCTGCAAAAGCCCAAGCCCGATCAGCGCCACCTGAAACGAGTGCCCAATTGAAATGCCTAACATATGCGGAAGAGTTCGCAGAAAACCAAAGTTTGCGCCAGATGCCAACAGCATCACGTTGTTGGGGCCTGGGGTGGCAGAGCTGACGAAGGCGAAGGCCAAGAAAGGCAGAATAAAACTATACATTTGCGGCACATTAGCGACAGCGCTTCAGAAGGAAATGGCAAAATCACCTGCGTAAAAAAACAAACAGGCAAAAAAATAGCGGCGATACCAGGGAGGATGGTATCGCCGCCTCTTTACAGAACAACCCCGGGAGGAGGAAAGGGCGTCCTGATCTCGTATCAGCGCTTAGGCGCCGTATGCAGCCTCAAGGGCGATGCGTTTGATGTCGCAGCGGCAAATTCCGAGGTCTGCCAGCTCGCGGTTTGAAAGTACCGCAAGCTCGTTGAAAGTTGCTTTGTACATGCGGCGCTGAGCGATCGCTGTTTTTACGTCGTCGAATTTTGCGCGCAGGATGTCTGCGAAAGTTGGGCGGAAGATCGATGGTGTGCTAACTGTAAAAGCCATTGCTTTTGTCCTTGTAAGTTTTGCCGGCGTCTTGTCCGCCGAGCCATGCTTCGAATGTCTTGTCCCCTAGATACGGGCCATGCTGCGTTCGCACAACGCATAATGCTGCATTGCAGCTATGCGTCTTTTGCAATGCCTCGTCGGAGGTCTTTTGCCACGTGCCGTTAGCGCTAGCTGAAAATCAGGAGAAATGGGGCGGTGGATATGGCTTGTGATCTTTGCAGAACGGGTTATTTGCCGAAGGGAACGCGCAATGAGCCGATGCCAAAGGAAGGTCCACTGATGTCCAGTAAAGAAGAAGTCCTAAAAGCCCTGTCATCTCTTACGCTGCCTGATGGGGGTGATTTGGTGTCGCGCGATATGATCCGCGCTTTAAGTGTTGAGGGAGGGACCGTTCGGTTCGTAATCGAAGTCCCCGATCCTGAAGCCGCTGCGCGCATGGACGGTGTGCGCCGCGCGGCCGAGGCGGTGGTTGGTAAAGTTGATGGTATAAGTAGTGTAAGCGCCGCGCTGACAGCCCACGGGCCATCTAAGCCCGCCGCCAAATCACAAGCTGCACCTTCCGCGCCTCCCAGTCTGAAAATTGGCGGACACCCGACAAAGCAAGAGGGCGGTCCGAAGCCTGTCTCCGGCGTTGATCGCATCTTGGCGATTGGGTCGGGCAAAGGCGGCGTTGGAAAATCGACAGTGTCATCAAATCTGGCGGTCGCACTGGCCAAACAGGGACGTAAAGTTGGGCTGCTTGATGCAGATATTTATGGTCCCAGTCAGCCGCGTATGCTGGGTGTCTCAAAACGCCCTGCCAGCCCAGATGGCAAAACAATCATCCCGCTGCACGCCCACGGTGTCACAATGATGTCCATCGGTCTGATGCTTGACCCCGACAAAGCGGTTGTATGGCGGGGGCCAATGCTAATGGGCGCACTCCAGCAGATGTTGGGGCAGGTTGAGTGGGGCAAGCTTGACGTATTGATCGTTGATCTTCCACCGGGCACAGGTGATGTGCAGCTGACGCTTTGCCAGCGCGCGGCAGTGACAGGGGCAATCGTTGTGAGCACCCCTCAAGATGTGGCGCTTTTGGATGCAAGACGTGCGCTTGATATGTTTGATAATCTGCGCACACCGGTTTTAGGTCTGATTGAGAATATGAGTACGTATATCTGCCCTGAGTGTGGCCATGAGGCGTATCTGTTCGGACATGGGGGCGTTGAGGCTGAGGCTGCGAAAATTGGCGCACCTTTCCTTGGGTCGTTACCGCTTGATCTGGATACGCGGCTTGCCGGGGATGCTGGTACGCCCATCGCGGCTGGTGACAGCCCTATGGCGCAGGCTTATGCCCAATTGGCTGAACGCCTTGTCGAAGGCGGTATGGCTTAGGCAAACACTTCAATTGGATTGAAGTTTAAGGCGCTCCTTCGGGGCGCCTTTTTGCTGCGTGTGGTAACGTTGTGTGGGAAATCATGGGAGCGATAGGGTGTTTGGTGTTTGAATAGCGCAAGTTTTATATAGTAATCGTTCAAATTAGGTGCAGTAGAGCGGGTTTTCTTAGCTAAAGTGACAAAGTTTGGGATTTTTTGGTAATTATTCAAATTATAATGCTGCTACCACATTTAGTGTTAATATGTAGCTGATTCTACACGATGATGTCGTTGGCGCTGCCTAGATCATAGTTTGCTTTATGTTTTGTTAGGTTTTTAAGGCTTTTAGCTCAAAAAAAGTTGTTGCGTCCCATAAATTCCCATGTATTCCTAGTTTTATCGAAGCGGTGAGTAAACATTCAAGGGGCGTCTTAAGAACCCCACCCGGCGACCGAAAAGGTTTCATACAGGCCTCACTTCTTCGATCAATGAGATCCGGCGCGTGAGCGAGCAGACATCCCCCCCCAGGTGGCGCGCGCAGTCGGACTTCCCCGCAAAGGGGCACAGGCGGGTTGATCAGTGGCAGCAGATCGGCCCGCCTTTTTAATTAAAGGGCCGCGCATTTCAGTGTGTGGGTCGCAAGGTAGCAACAGGAGCCGGTTCCTCGATGGTCCGTGCGTTCAGAGGCGAATACCACCAGAAGGTGGATGCAAAGGGCAGGGTCTCAATTCCCGCGCCCTTTCGGCGTGTCTTGGAGGCAGGTGATCCCGCGTGGGAAAATGGCAAGTTGCCAGAGTTTGTCCTAGTTTACGGCGATGATCGGCGCGCCTTCCTTGAAGGGTTTACTTTGGATGGTATGACTTCAGTTGATGCTAAAATTCGCAAATTACCGCGTGGCTCCAAAAAGCGTCATGCTTTGTCGCGCCTTTACAGTGGGCGCTCGGTAACGCTTAGCGTTGATGAGACGGGGCGGTTTGTTTTGTCCCCCAAGCTGCGCGAAAAGTTAGGCATTACCAACGAGGCCTACTTCATCGCCAACAACGACACATTTGAAATTTGGATGCCCGAGACATTCGCAGCTGAGAATAGCCTCGCTTTGGACGACGAGGATTTTGATCCAGATTTGGACCCGTCCGTTTATCTTGATGGGGATGAGGAATAATCAATGGGCGCCGCTTCTACACCGTCCGCTGACCCGCATATTCCTGTTCTCTTGCGTCCTTTGTTGGGGGCTGTAGCGCCTGTCGGTGGTGTCTGGCTTGATGGTACACTGGGGGCCGGTGGTTACACGCGCGGGCTCCTTGAGGTGGGTGCAGAGCAGGTGATTGGCGTTGATCAAGATCCGCTGGCTCTTGAGATGGCAAAATCGTGGGCTGATGATCGCGTGACACTGGTTGCTGGAAATTTCGCCAAACTTGATACTTATGCGGAAAATCTAGACGGCATTGTTTTGGACCTCGGGGTCAGTTCGATGCAGCTTGATCAGGCTGAACGTGGCTTTTCGTTCATGAAGGACGGCCCCCTTGATATGCGGATGGCCCAAGATGGACCTTCGGCAGCTGATCTAATTGCGACATGGTCTGAAGCTGAAATAGCGAATGTTTTGTTTCTGTATGGTGAAGAACGCGCCTCTCGCCGGATTGCAAAGGCGATCGTGAAGGCACGCGCTGTGGCGCCCATTACGACAACTCTTGAGCTTGCCGACTTGATTGCAGGTCAGCTGCCGCGCTCAAAGCCGGGCCAAAGCCATCCTGCGACCCGCAGCTTTCAAGCGATCCGCATCGCGGTGAACGGTGAATATGACGCGCTTTACCATGGTCTTATGGCCTCTGAACGGGCGTTGAAGCCCGGTGGTAAATTGGCGGTGGTCACGTTTCACTCCACCGAAGATCGGATGGTGAAGCGCTTTTTGCAAATGCGTGCGGGCACGACGGGTAATGCAAACCGCTATGCACCTGAGGCTGAACAAGAAACCCCTGCGTTTACCCTGAAGTCCCGCAAAGCAATCGGACCAGATGCGCAGGAGCTTGAGGAAAATCCCCGCTCACGCAGTGCAAAGCTACGTGTTGCGATCCGTAGCGATGCTCCGGCTTATCTGGTGGGCGAAACACTGGCGCCGCGCGATATTGGCATGCCGACATTGGGAAGGGGCTAAGCAATGCGCACGGTGCTTTATATCAGCGCGGCACTTGCGGTCATGGGGCTGGCTTTTTGGGCCTACCAAGAAAATTATCGGACGAAAGACGCCTTGGCAGAGGTTCGGGTCCTACAGCATGACATCGCTG